>NZ_JBWKMK010000105.1:0-3950 GCF_056431365.1 Acinetobacter seohaensis | reverse complement strand
TCCCATCTTCTTAGGGTTTGGATGGAAACACCCAGTGTTTTAGCTGCAACGCCAATACTAACATATCTACTCATTTGTATATAATAATATAGAAATAGGTAGATTTCAACTAGCAGTTATTAACCCTATTTAGCATAGCGTTAAAATCTCATCGGTATGGCTATTCAAAGCTACTTTCGAGTTCTTCCAATTCCATCATCAATTCAAGCATTTGTTCTTCTGCCTGCGCCAATTTGGTTTTCAGATCATTTTGCTCATTCATGAGTTTGAGCAAATCATCTTTACGGTTGGCATCGTAAAGGGCAGGATCTGCCAGTTCGGTTTCAATTTCAGTCAGACGCGGTTGAATTTTTTCAATTTGCGCTTCGTATTTTTCAATATTTTTACGAATAGGGCGAGTTTGTTCACGGCGTTGTGCTGCCAGTTTGCGTTGAGCTTCTTTATCTACTTTGACTAGGTTAGTCTTGTTCTCAACCACTGGACTTGGATTGGATGGAGCTGTGTTGGATGTACCTTGCTTAAGCATGTCTGCACGAGCTTGGCGTAACCATTGGGCATAATCTTGTAAATCGCCTTCAAATTCTGTGCATTGTCCTGCATGAACCAAGAGTAAGTCATCGCAGACACTGGCAATTAATTGACGTTCGTGTGACACCAATACCACTGCACCTTCATAATCCTGTAATGCCATGGTTAAGGCATGTCGCATATCTAAGTCTAAATGGTTGGTCGGTTCGTCCAGAATCAGTACGTTAGGACGTTGCCAGACAATTAAAGCCAAAGCCAAACGTGCACGTTCACCTCCTGAAAAACTTTCACAAGGCGTGTCCATACGTTCGCCACTAAAACCAAAACTGCCTAAAAAGGCGCGTAAAGTGGCTTCGCTGATTTTTTTATCGGCAATGCGTGCCAGTTGTAGCATCGGGCTGGCGCTATCATCCAAAGCATCCATTTGATGCTGTGCAAAATAGCCAATATTGAGTAATTCTGAGGCTTTGCGAGTACCTGCCAATAACGCCAATTCACCCACTAAGGATTTAATTAAGGTCGATTTACCTGCGCCGTTCATCCCCAATAAACCAATACGACTGGTCGGGGTAATTTGTAGGTTAATTTTGCTGGCAATCACTTTGTCTGCATAACCAATGCTGACTTGTTCCAAGGTCAGTAAGGGTGAACTCATTTTGGTCGGTTCACGGAAACTGAAGGTAAATGGTGTATCTACATGCGCAGGGGCAAGCAATTGCATACGTTCCAATTGTTTGATACGGCTTTGTGCCTGCCGTGCTTTGGTGGCTTTGGCTTTAAAGCGATCAATATATTTTTGTAAATGCGCACGGGTTTCTAATTGTTTTTCATACGCTTGTTGATGTTGTGCCAAGCGTTCACTGCGTGTGGTTTCAAAGGTTGAATAATTGCCCGTATATAAAGTCAGTTCACTATTTTCAATATGTAAAATATGATCGGTAATGGCATCTAAAAAATCACGGTCATGGGAAATCAGCACCAAAGTTCCCGCATAGGCTTTAAGCCAGTCTTCTAACCATAAAATTGCATCTAAGTCTAAGTGGTTGGTTGGTTCGTCCAGTAATAATAATTCGGAGCGACTCATTAAGGTACGCGCCAAATTTAAACGCATGCGCCATCCACCAGAAAAACTACTGACCGCCAAGCTGTTTTGATGTTCCATAAAACCTAAACCTGCCATCAGTTGTGCGGCTTTGGCGGGTGCGGTATAGCCATGAATTTCATCAAAACGACCATGCAAATGTGCAAGTTGGTCATTATTTAATTGTTCAGGATGTTGCAGTTGTTGTTGAATGTTCCAGTATTCTTCATCACCCGACAGCACAAAATCAATCGCAGGCAAATCCAATGCTTTAACTTCCTGTGCCATGTGCGCCACAGTCCAGCCTTGCGGACGGCTCAACGTACCTTCGTCTGGGGTTAAACTACCTAAAAGCGCAGCAAATAAACTGGATTTTCCTGCACCATTGACACCTGTAAGACCGACTTTCCAGCCTGGATGGATTTGCATAGACGCTTTTTGAAATAAAACACGTCCACCGCGGCGTAAAGAAACTTGGTCAAGTTGAATCATGGTGTTTACTGGTCACAACAAAAGTTGGGCATATTCTAATGGAAGCCCACCAGAAAACAAAAATAAGCCCAGTTTTATTTGTGATTTGCGAAAAATCTCTCTTGTGATGTTTAAAAATTATGATCTAACAACAGGCTTTTTTTATGACTTTGTAAACAAGCACAAAATACGTGCATGTTGGAAATGATCTTTATTTTGATCTAAATCTATAAAATATAAGTGAATTATGAAATAAAAATGATCGCTTAAATAAGGCAGTATAAGGTTTTGGCAGAATTGACAGATGAAATTCGAGTAAATGCTCTATTTTTTTAATTTGAACTTGCTTAATATTTGTTTCGTGTACGGACACTCAAAAATAAAAAAATCTGTAGAAGGATCGAAACAATGAAAAAAATATGGGTCAGCGCAACATTGACAGCATTCGCAGCGATCGGTTTCAGTGCTCAGGCGCAAGCAGCAAAAGTAGATGTATGTGTCTTTGACTTACTGGGTAAGTCAGGTGAATCTTTTCAGATGGCACAAGAGTGGGCGCTAGCAGCAAAAGGCTGGGGTGCAGAAGTCAATTTAATTCCACGTCAGGATGAAGCTGTCGCAGACAATGATTTTAAAGCAGGCAAATGTGATGGGGTATTTATGACCGCCATGCGTGCTCGCCAATACAATAAATTTGCAGGCTCGATTGATGCTTTAGGTGGTGCGCCAAGTAATGCGATTGCACAACGTGCCATCAGCTTTGCTTTAGATCAACGTAATGCAGCGAAAATGGTTACCAATTTAGGTGGCAAGAAATATGAAGTTGCGGGTATTTCACCTTTAGGTTCGGCCTTTATTTTTGTGCGCGACAAGAACATCAGCTCGATTGAAAAAGCAGCAGGGAAAAAGTTTGCGGTATTGGGCTATGACGATGCACAAAAAATTATGGTGCAGCGTGTAGGTGCGCAAGCTGTCATTTCTGATGTATCTAACTTTGTGGCGAAATTTAACAATGGTCAGGTCGATATGGTCGGTGCGCCTGCCTATGCGTACAAACCTTTAGAAATCTACAAGGGTTTAGGCAATAACGGGGCGATGTTTAACTTCCCTGTATTACAAGTGACCGCAGACTTTGTGATTCGCCCTGAACAATTCCCTGCGGGCTTTGGGCAAAAATCACGAGATTGGTTTGTAAAAAATCTGCCTAAAGCGATGAGTATGATTAATCGTTTAGAAGGTGAAATTCCAGCCAAATATAAAATGAACTTGAGCGCAGAAGATAAAACTAAATATCAAAAAATGCTACGTGATGGACGTATGGATATGACCAAACGCGGTATTTATGACCCTGCCATGATGAGTGTGTTAAAACGCGCTCGTTGTTCTGTCGAAAAAACCAATTTTGAATGTTCACTTGGTGGTGAATAGATTGATTTTTAATAAAAAGCCGAGGGTCTGTTGATATTTCATAAATGGCTTGCGCTGTAGGCTAAAACTGAGCAGATCAGGCATGAAACGTAGGGAATAGTGGGTCTATTGCCAAGTTTCATAACGCAATCTGAGAAAGTTTTAGCCACAGTCCTTCGGAATGAGCATATTTTTTGCTGCTATTGCGTTATGAGTCAGTCATTTAGAATGACTAAATTTCCTGCCTCATGCCTTATATCAGCTAAAAAACCTTGCGAGATATATCTCTCACGTCGCAAACATAGACGAAGTATCAACAGACCCTAGATTTCTAGGTTTTTTTATCCACTGGAGCGAAAAACCTCGTGGTTCAGCACGAGGATATAAGCGACTGGAGTAAACCATATGAACGACACGAAATGTCGTTTTAAATACTTGTACTATAGTCACTATTAAGAAAAATACT
>NZ_JBWKMK010000104.1:0-3471 GCF_056431365.1 Acinetobacter seohaensis | reverse complement strand
GACTGGCAGTACTTTTATAATCATGAACGACCTCATATGTCAGTAAATGGTTGTCCACCTATTTTTAAACAATAACAAGGCTTTAGATTTTCTACCCATTAATTCAATTAAAAATGGGGGTATTACCGGGGGATGTATCCTAATTATTCAACTGAGCTAATCAAACTTGTGAAACATTTCTAAGCGTCCTTTAAAGCATTCCCTCACTTGAAGTAAGGGAATACAGATACAATCTTTTAATGCCAGTCGTCTCGCCAACCATCTAAGTTAAAGCTTTTATAAATCTCACGCATTTTAGGATGTAGGTTCTTTGGATCATCCGTACTCTTTTGGTACGTCACAAACATACTACGTTTAAAATATTCGCCCTGTTTTTTAACCACGATATTGATATTGCAGGAATAAACTTTGATTTTATCTTGCTCTTGCTCTCGCATGTCGGTGGTGCGTCTTTTGCAATAATTGATATCCGCATCTAAGACTTTGTCTTTGCCTTCCAGGTAGAGTTCTATAGCCCAAACATGTCGATCCAATGCTTTCTTAGGTGGTTGCGTAGCGATGAAATGCAATAACGCTGCAAAGAGAACTATGACTATTGCGCCTGCAGGTAATGTAGTCATTATGCGATTCCTTTCACCCAGTAGAACATTGAAAAATAAAAAATCATTGTGATGATGTAGGTAAGTAGGATTAAAAGCTTAATTCCTGGTTTGTCATGGGTGAAAATATCAAGGATGGAAATTGCAATACTGTAGATAGCAAACAGCGTGATAAAGGCGAAACAAAAAGAAATAGCACTGTAGGAATTAAAAAACAGCGAATAATAAGAATAGTCAGAAGGAATGTACCTTAAGAGGAGGTCAAACATTGCATAATAAGTGGTGTATGCAAAATTGATTGCATTTGCTGTCGTATATTGATGAAAATATACCAGTGGCTTTAAGGCGGTAGGCGCGTAATAGACTAAGATGCTGGCATCATTATAAAACCGCTTATAGACGTTGAAGATCCCGAAAATAATTAATCCTATGATGAATACTGGAAACATCTTATTGTTTATTTTTTGGATTCTTACCAATAGATCGCCTAATGCATAAACCCCACGTAAAGACATAAAATCCCCTGAAAAATAAATAATTATTAAGTCTTCAATTAAAAGTGAAATGTATCAAAAGTAGATGATTTTTTTATTTGCAAAAAATTCCTTTTGACAAAGCAATGTGAACTTTTAATTTTGGGGGTAAGTATAGACTGGTTCTGTAATTTGCAACTACTTAATCAAAGATTATCTACATAAAAAATGCCCATAAACATGAGTGTTTTCATAGACACTATCTGCTTATAGGCATTACATCATTTATGAATGACGAGAGTTGGCATCATCATAGACAGCATTGTTTTCACGTCTGCCTACAGCAATCACGATGACAACTACCTCATCATCAACGACTTCATAAACCAGACGATAACCAATACTACGAAGTTTGATCTTGTAGCGGTTAGGATGTCCTGACAGCTTGTTTTTGGGAATGCGAGGATTCTCCAAAACCTTGATCAACTTCTTCTTTAATGGCTGCTTAATACTTGGATTAAGCTTATTCCATTCTGCTAATGCTTCTTCTCGAAAGTCTAACTTATAGGTCATCAATATTTACTCGAATGCGTTTTTGATTCGCACGAGCATCTGCAACTTTGTTGAGTTCAATGTCTTCTAGCTGTTCCATCATGGTTTCATAGACATCAGCAGGAACACAGTAAAACGCAGGTGTATTACGATTGAGGATTGCAACAGGTTCACCTTTACCTGCTAACACTGTATCCATTGGACTCTTCTTGAGTTCAGTAATACTTGCAGTCATTCGTGCACGGATTAATTGAGTCATAGTTAGGCCTTTATAGAGTTTAGTGTTTGGAGTTTCGGTTGAATAACAACAAGTAGGTTTGAATAACTAATCTCAGCATACCTAGCCACTGTTTTTCCCAGTTTGGTCAGCAATGATGAGTCATTAACTTGCAATATCTTGATAAGGTAAGGCATCGCTGAACGAAGTGCAGATAGCCACTTACGATGCTGATCAATACGATCTGTAGGAATTGAAAATTGGTTAGTATGATGCCTTCTTTCCAGGCTATCTAAACCCGGACAAATGTCCAAGTCCTCAAAGTCATCCCATGAAAGTATGCTCAGAGCTCTGTCTAAATCCACTTCCACAGCTTACTTTCTCTTTTCTCTTTCATCCATCAAATCAAATAAACGTCTGAGTTCCTGCATACGAGCTTCATCCTCTCGTTGTAAACGAGATTCTTCTGTTTCAGTGCAAGTAACATCTGTATTCATAGATACTCCTGTTCTATGAAGTAACTATAGCACACACAAAAGCACCTTTAAAGATGCTTTTAAGAACACTTATTCATTAGCTTTAGCTACTCGATAAACGGTAGCTATACCACAACCAACAGCTTTAGCTATTTCTTCTTTTGTCATATTGCCTACTGCTAATAGCTCCTTTATTCGCTTGTGCTTAGTCTGGTTTGGGGCCTTGCCCTTTGGCTTGTATCCTGAACGCTCTAAGCCCTGCTTGATACGCTCTATCCGCTTCTCATTGTCTAGACGAGCCATAGTCGCTAGTAGATCGATCAGCATATTGTTGATCAGCTCCAGGATAGAGCTAGTGATACTGTCATTGGTTTGAATCAGTTGATGAGTAGTCGGTAAATCTGCCACTATGAGTCGCAACCCTTTCTCTTGGATTCTGCGCTTAAGTTCTTGGAAGTCTGCCTGGCTTAGACGTGACAAACGATCCACACTTTCAACTAATAGCGCATCTCCATCATTTGCCTCAGACAGTAGCTTATTCAATTCAGGACGGTCTAGCCTCGTGCCACTGTAGTTTTCTACATACACAATAGTTTCACCCAAGTTAAGGTACTGGTTTAGATCCTGCAGAATCTGTAGTGCTCTTTGCGCATCTTGATCTTTGGTTGATGCTCTGAGGTAGATACGTGTTGTCATTTCTATCATTTGTACTTACTTTAAATAGTACAATGATAATACAATCATTTAATTACAAAGTTAAGTCTATTGATAGATACTCAATACTGCTTGGCTCTTTATCATTCAGGTATACTCTTTTGATAAAAAAAGCATGACTAAAAGCCATGCCTTGGGTCAAATTTCGCATAAGAGATTTTATGTTAAATAGATTTATTTTGTTCTGTAATGTGGATCACTTCTAATAATTATTTGTTCAAAGTTAGCCTCATAAAATTGAGAAATTTTTTCAACTTTAGAGCGTATTAGAAGACTTTTGTCCAAATAAATTACTAGTTTATTTAATTTTGAACTCTGTACACGACAAATTTCACAGAACCCTTATCCTATCAGGGTTCTGCCTTCTTAAAATTGCCAAAATTTCCTTAAACTCTTCTTTTTTCCCAAAACCAATTAAACGCTGAATCGCCATTTGAACA
>NZ_JBWKMK010000103.1:0-3435 GCF_056431365.1 Acinetobacter seohaensis | reverse complement strand
TGTTCCATTTTAGAGATTTGTTTAAGATAAGATATAACTCATTGAGATGTGTCATAGTATTCGTCGTTAGAAAACAATTATTGTGACATTATTTCAATGAGTTATCTATTTTTGTCGTGTACAGAGATATGCTATAGAAAATAGATTGTTTCTTGTTCGATAAAGGCAAAAGTATTACTCTTTCATCAGCCAACGGTCAAAGTAACGACGCCCAACACCCACAATACCCAAGAAAATAAACATCGCACCAAATTGGCGGCTAAAACCTGATTGATTAAAACTGCCATAACTTAAAATATTATCAATTAAGCAATACACCACAATCACAATAATCCAGTGCCAGAGCGGTAAGCGCTTAATCCCTACCGCATAAAACGCCACCCAAAGCACAACGAAGGTAAAAATGGTCGACCATACGTTCATGTTGGCGCAAATCACCATCAATAAAAATGCCACAATAGGCAACACAATTTTTAAAACACGATCCACTCGCAGTTGATGTTGGCGCTGCTTTTCAAGTACATCTAACATTTCCTTTTGATCTGGGCTGACCATAATGGATCCTTTATACAATTGCTTAAAACATGCTATTTAACAAAATTTATTCAAGAAATGCCATGTTATGATAAGTTCTCAATACAGTTTATGAGAAAAAATTGATGCAAAGCATAAGTGGAATTGTTTATCTAATTATAATTGCTTGCTTATTGCCGTATGTCTTTGCTGTTGTCGCAAAAATGGCAGGTGGCTTTAAACGTGAAGATAACCAAAATCCACGTGAATTTTTAGCCAAAACCACAGGTTTTGCTGCACGTGCTAACGCCGTACAGCAAAACAGTTTTGAAAGCCTGCCTTTATTTATTGCTGCAGTGCTCATGGCGGAATATATGGTCATCCCACAAGTGGTGGTGATGATGTTTGGTATTGCTTATATTGTACTGCGTATTGCTTACGGCATTTGCTATTTAGCCAACTGGGCAACTTTACGCTCAATTGTCTGGATTTTGTCATTGCTTTGCCCAATTTGTATTTTATTGATGGTGATTAAACTGACCTGATCAAGTCAGGTCTGAAAATATGTATTTTTACTTGGCAGATGTATAATCTCGCAGTAATTCCAGACCGAATACCGTTATAATTGACGCGGTTTTAAAAAGATTTAACTTGTTAAAGAGTGATGCTATGAGCTACAGCAATATCCCTGCGGGTAAAGATGCACCAAATGACATCTATGTAATTATTGAAATTCCTGCCAATGCAGCGCCAATCAAATACGAAATTGATAAAGATTCTGATGCGTTATTTGTAGACCGTTTTATGGGTACAGCAATGTTCTACCCAGCAAACTACGGTTATGTACCAAATACACTTTCATTGGATGGTGACCCGTTAGACGTATTGGTCGTAACACCACATCCAGTAGAGCCAGGTTCTGTGATTCGTTGCCGCCCAGTGGGTAAATTGAACATGGAAGATGACGGTGGTATTGATGCGAAACTGGTTGCTGTTCCGCACGAAAAACTAACCCCAATTTATAAAGATGTTCAAGAATATACTGATCTTCCACCATTGTTGATCAGCCAAATTGAACACTTCTTCCAGCACTATAAAGACTTAGAGCCAGGCAAATGGGTTAAGTTAAGCGGTTGGGAAGGTGCTGATGTTGCGAAACAAGAAGTACTGGACTCAATTGCTGCATATGCAGAAGCAAACAAATAATTGCTTTGCGTTAGTTTAAGATTTTAAATTTTTAAAGCTTAAATTGAAAAAACCTGCACATTGTGCAGGTTTTTTTATGGCTTGAACTTCGAGTGAATTAGAATAATTTCACAGGAATGTCTAACCAGATACGCCATTCGTTAGTGTCTGGCATATATACGCTCTTGTATTCATCGTTTGCACGGTAGTATGAATGACGTAGACGTAAGCTCACATCTTTCGCAAAACCTGATTGAACGGTGTATTTTACTTGGTTAAAGAATTCACGCTCTTGACCATCTTTTGGTTGGTTACGAACATCAATGTCCCAACCGTAAACAAAAGCAGTTGTCCAGTTTAGACCAGGAAGACCATGGTTTTTAAAGTTATAGTTGTATTGTAAGCCTAAAGATTTTTCATCATTACCTACAAAATCAGACAAATATGAGTTAGGTAGATAAATAGATTGTGCACCATCTGCGTTACCGCCGTAGTCATAGCCTACATCACCAAAGTTTTGTTGGTAAGCCAACATCACATTGTGTACATCTTTGCTATATGAAGTAGAGATTGCCCAAATATCATTGGTTTTCTCTGTTCCAGCAACTGTATTTTTCTCTGCTTTTGGTACGCCATAGACAGGATTCGCAATCGTACCTGTTGCTGAATAAGTTGAAGCATCTTTAGAGAATTCTGTGTGGTAGCCGCTTAGATCAAAGTTAAGCGCAGCACCATCTTTTAAACCGTAGTTATAGTTTACATTGGCATAGTGACGATCTAATTTATCTTTAACATCAATACCGTAATAAGATGCTTTTAAGTCATCATTAAATGTATATTTCGCGCCCCATACCACAGCACGGTCTAACTCATTACCATCTGAATTGATTTGGCTTGAATATTGGTTCTCTGTAAATTTACCTGCAACCAAATTTAAGTTATCAATTTCATTACTTTGAACAAGTACACCTGTGAAATATTCAGGCACTAAACGGGCAGTGTTGCTAGCCAGTACAGGTAAATCTAAAACTTGTGTACCGTAAGTTGCTGTAGTGTTCGAGATACGTACTTTGACATAAGCACCGCCACGTGCCCAATGGTCATAAGCATCTTTCGTACCATCTGCATTATTCTTGCTATGCGTTGGAATCATACCATTGCCCGTATGACCATTTTTACCGAGTTTAAATGAAGCATCACCTATGATACCTGCACCAAAACCAACTACACCTTTGGTAAAGCCAGAATCTAATTTTACGATTGCAGTTTGCGCAAATGAACTTGTATCGTCACCAGGTTCTACACCTTTATAGTCACGAGTTAAATAACCTGTACGGAATAAAACCGAACCGTTTGCGTCTTCTACAAAGCCTTTAGATTCACTTTGTTCGCTAGCAAATGCAGTTGAAACAAGCGCTGCGTTGATCAATAACGCAAGTGTCAGTTTTTTAGATTTCAGCATTGGGAGAGAGCCTCATGCAGTAAATGTGTAGTTGAAACGTAGCCGAATTGTATCGCTATTTAGGCGCGAAAATATCATTTTTAAGGTGCTTATGACACTAAAGTTAAGCATTTTTTCGATAAACTGTAGGGTCATTAAAAATATTGAATCGCAGATTCAAATCTCAAGTGCAACACATTTGTAGTTAGTTGAAAAAGTTAGGTGTATTCATAGAATCATTAGACTTTTTCAACCCGCAATTGGAAAGCACACAATGAAGAAATACACCCAACTTT
>NZ_JBWKMK010000102.1:0-3399 GCF_056431365.1 Acinetobacter seohaensis | reverse complement strand
TGCTGGCGACCATAGCAAGAGTGAACCACCTGATCCCTTCCCGAACTCAGAAGTGAAACCTCTTCGCGCTGATGGTAGTGTGGGGTTACCCATGTGAGAGTAAGTCATCGCCAGCTCATTATTCAAAGCCCCCTTGACATAAACGTCAAGGGGGCTTTTTTATACGGAAAGGAAAATATTAAGAAGAAAAGTAGAAGAAAGAAGTTTAAAACAATATATTTACAATAATAAATTATGTGAAAAATATAGCATATATCAAAATATCATAAATTACTGCAAGTCTATTTGGTCGAATTTATCTACAACTTTAGTCTAGGTTTTTAAGAAAATTAACCAGAGTTAAGTTTTTGCTGTAGACAAAAAGTGAATATTGATTCATTTTATATACAAAAGTGAATAACCATTCATTTTTTATAAAATAAAAAGCTCACAATTGGAGGTGAGGGAAAAATGACAGCAACAACAATGAATGTGAATGCTGTAGTGGATCAAGCAAAGTTTAAACCTTTTCATTTAAAAATTGTACTTTGGTGCGTATTTGTCGTTATTTTTGACGGTTATGATTTGGCGATTAACGGTGTGGCTTTACCACTACTGATGCAAGAATGGAATATGACGGCTGTACAGGCAGGTATGCTTGCGAGTACGGCACTGGCAGGCATGATGTTTGGCGCCATGCTGTTTGGCATGTTGGCAGACAAAATTGGCCGTAAAAATGTCATATTAATTTGTGTGACGTTATTTAGTGGCTTTACTTTTTGGGGCGGCTTTGCATCCAACCCAACAGAGTTTGGTATTTTACGTTTTATTGCAGGTTTAGGGATTGGCGGGGTATTGCCTAACCTCGTGGCTTTAACCTCTGAATATGCACCACAAAAAATGCGTAGTACCTTAGTTACCACCATGTTCAGCGGCTATGCCGTGGGCGGCATTATGGCAGCCTTACTTGGTGCATGGTTGACGCCTAGCTTTGGCTGGGAAGTGATGTTCTATATTGCGGGATTACCGTTACTTATTTTGCCTTTATTGTGGTTTTTCTTACCAGAATCTTTAACTTTTTTGGTGAAAAAACAGCAACATGAAAAAGCGCGTCACATCGTCCAGCAAATTAGCCCACAAGAAAATATCAGCCCACAAACACAATTTGTATTAAATGAAGTACAAACCGCAGATGCCTCAATTGCAGCCTTATTTAAAAATAACCGTGGCATGAGTACTTTGCTGTTTTGGTGCTGCTTCTTTATGTGTTTGTTGATGGTTTATGCTTTGGGCAGTTGGTTGCCAAAACTGATGATGGCAGCAGGTTATTCGCTGGGTAACAGTTTAATGTTCTTAATGGCGATGAACATTGGTGCTGTGATCGGAACCATCAGTGGCGGGATTTTAGCAGACCGTTTCCACTTAAAACCTGTGATTATTGGCATGTTTTTATTGGGCGCATTCTCTCTAGTGGGTCTAGGCTTTAATTCACCACAGCCTGTGATTTATTTATTGGTGGGCTTAGCAGGTGCTTCTGCCATTGGCAGCAGTATTTTATTGTATAGCTTTGTTGCTCAGTATTATCCACTTACGATTCGTTCTACAGGTATCGGCTGTGCTTCTGCAGTGGGGCGTGTCGGTGCGATTGTAGGCCCTATTATTATTGGCGTACTTTTGGGCATGGATTTACCACATAAAATGAACTTTTTGGCGGTGGCGATTCCTGCAGTGATTGGTGCAATTGCAGTAGCACTGATTCGTTTACAAAGTACATCACAGGTGGTGAGTGAGCCAAGCGTGGTTAAAAAAGCCAGCCGATCTTATAGTTAATTGATCGTTAGTGTTTTGGGACTTTGAAATTAAGGAGCATTGCTCCTTAATTTTTTGCCTATTCACTTTGTAGAAGATTTAAGTAAGAAAGTGTGTATCGCTACATTTCTACTGTGCACGAGGTACATTTCATTGATTATGATGTCTTGATTAGCACAAGCAAAGATTGAATGAATAGAGGAGCAATTAGGATGCTCAAGATAAATCGGCAATACTATGGATTTATATGTCTAGTTGTATTGGGTTTAACTACAGGGTGTAATGCGCAAGTTGAGCCGAAACAGAACACGGCTGCTTTAGAGTCAAAATCAACTTCTGCACAAAATTTACAACGCTATCAAATACAGCCAATTGCAGATTTTAATGAGCCGTGGGCATTGGCAGAATTACCCGATGGACGCCTATTAATTACAGAAAAAGCGGGGAAATTAAAACTTTTTGATCCAAAAACAGGTCAAAGCTTAGATGTTCAAGCTATCGCTGAAGTCGCCTATGGCGGACAAGGTGGTTTGGGTGATGTCATTTTAGATCCTGAATTTCAACAGAATCAGCAGATTTATTTAAGTTATGCCGAAGTGGGTACGGGTGGTTACGGTGCAGTCGTGATTCGGGGCAAGCTTGTATTAGATGCTAAACCCACGCCAAAACTCACCGAAACTCAAAGAATCTGGCAGCAAGTGCCGAAAGTATCGGGACAAGGACATTATGCGCATCGTATAAAGTTTGGGGCAGATGGCAAATTATGGATAAGTTCTGGTGAGCGACAAAAGTTTGAACCTGCTCAGGATTTAAAATCTAATTTAGGTAAAATTTTACGTTTAAATACAGATGGTACAACACCTTTAGACAATCCATTTCAAACACATGGAGAGATTGCCAAGCAAGTCTGGAGTTTGGGGCATCGCAACCCTTTAGGCATGGCATTCGATTCTACAGGGCAGCTTTGGGTTGCAGAAATGGGACCTAAAGGGGGTGATGAGTTGAATCTGATTGCCAAAGGCGAAAACTATGGCTATCCGTTGGTGTCGAATGGTGATCATTATAATGGGTTGCCCATTCCAGACCATGCAACTCGTCCTGAATTTACAGCCCCTGTTCTGGATTGGACGCCAGTCATCTCTCCCTCAAGTTTGATGTTTTATACGGGAGATGTATTCCCACATTGGAAGCATAAAGCGATTCTTGGTGGTTTATCTTCAAAAGCAATTATTGTGGTGGATACGCAAGCACAGCCTGTTCGGGAGTTACAGCGTATCGAGATGGGTCAGCGGATTCGTGGCGTACTTCAAGCACAGGATGGCAATATTTGGGTGATTGAAGATGGTCAATCTGCCAGATTGCTTAAATTGGTGGCTCCATAAAATAAATTTCTTCAGGTCTAAACTTATTTCAAAGTAGGACAAAAAACAAATAGAAAAAAGCCCCAACATCATGTCGGGGCTTTTTCAGATTTATGTTTAGGTAGGCTCTAGACTAGCAGATTTGCACTTAGTTTTACCTAATGAGGTCCCACAACTCTGTTGCTAGCTCATTAGGCTCCCTCATCCAACGCCATTCTGTTTCTTTAAGATGATAATCAAAATACTCTTT
>NZ_JBWKMK010000101.1:0-3362 GCF_056431365.1 Acinetobacter seohaensis | reverse complement strand
TCTTTAAGGGCTTCATCGACCCTGAAATTAACAGTAGCCATCATTTTCCCATTTATTGAATGCATGAGAATATTGTAATGCAATATGCATTACAAAGATTGTTCGTATAACAGCCATTATGTTAAATCAGCCATCAAAGCTTGGGTTTTCCAAAAGTAAATAATTCTCAAATTTGCCCTTTACACTATCGGGTAAACCTAAATCCTTTACATTTTTCTGACTTGCTAGCATATATGTTTTTAGAGCATCAAAGGCCTTTTGATCATCTAATAACATATGGATAAATTTACTTCGATTGATTCCCATATCTTCACAAAAAACATCCAATTTCATGAGATCTGGCTCAGGTAACTTAAATGACATTGCGAGAGTTTTTACAGACTTTGCATCTAGCTCTGTGGCATGACGGAGACCTAGTTCTTCAAAATAATTACTCATTAGCTTGCCCCTTCTTTTGTTGATTCAGTATTTCATATGTTAAATCCTTAGCTCGGTCTATGAAGCCCATTTTTTCCAGCATGGAGATATGGAAATACTCATTTCTTGAATCTTTGAGTTTATTTTTTATCTTAATTAAATGGTCCTGTACTGCATCAATATCAGTATTTTCTTGATTTAAATCACCAATCTGATAAAGGCCTTTCAGATATGAAAGATAAGCGTAAGCATCCGTTGAACCCCATCGTTAAGGTTTAACGGATTTCGGGTTTCCAGCGATGTGGAAGCAATTCTTCTATTTGGGTCATTTTATGTGTCGTCCACTTGTTTTAAGTGAGGACTAAATTAAGGCTTATAGGATGAATTCGTAAGGTGTGTTCAGCGGAGGCTTACTTTTAGCCTAAGAAAAGCGTAGATACACAGCTTTACAGTGGAATAATCGATAAACATCAGTAGACGATATTTACAACGCTGAGTTTGAATTTTTTTCTGTATTTTCTACGTTTTTTGCAATGGGAGATGTTGCAGGATATATATTCATACTCATGGAATAAGTCCCCACTTATTTTTAAGTGGGGACTAAATTAAGGCGTATAGGAACGATTGATAAGATATCTTCAGTGGATGCTTACGAATAAGCCGATTGGCAGTAAAAATTAGTAAATATTACTTTTGAAAGTACCCTAGCTTTTAGGAATTTTAGAGAATTTCTAAAATATAAAAATTTTCTAAAGGGTGTTCATAGTCATCAGCATACTCATTTAACTTTTTTCCCAAGAATGGTTTAATCACAGGAGCATTTTCAGAAACACATAAATATTTTCGATCCTTTACATTCATTACCCCACCTAAACCACTTGGTATAATAAAAAAGTGCTTTTGCTCTGTGCCATCTGTCAGAGTAAAACAAACACCCTCTTTTATATTATCGGGTTTGATAGAACTAATGTTTTGCAGTAAATCAGATGTTTTATGAATTAATAATTTTAATTCGTTACATCTAATTTTTTGAGCATCAACTAAATATTGTGCTTCCTCTTTAAAAGTATCATATCGACTTTGCATTGCACCGATATGATAGTTAGCTTCCTTTTGTGCCTCGCTAATAGATTTTTCAGCAACCAAAAGCATATTCGTTAATTCTTCATAATGCTTTTTGATTAAACTTTCTTTAGTATTAACTAACATTTTTCAGTACCAATTTTCTTGTTGGAAAAATAAAACCTCGCCCCTGCTTTAAACACCAAGAGCTTGTAGAATTTGGAAATCCACAGTTAAAATTACATCTGCCTTCCAATACAATTCGTAAAGGTATCGTGTCTATATGCTCTGATAAGGTACTATTCATAAAATCAGTTTCAATAGAAATGTTATCGGCTT
This sequence comes from Acinetobacter seohaensis, assembly GCF_056431365.1. NCBI lineage: Bacteria > Pseudomonadati > Pseudomonadota > Gammaproteobacteria > Moraxellales > Moraxellaceae > Acinetobacter > Acinetobacter seohaensis. The sequence goes on along the minus strand of NZ_JBWKMK010000101.1, from coordinate 1,544 downwards.
TAAAAAAATTAGTTCCTAAATCATTTCTTAGATAACAGAGACTAGCCTCTCCATTTGGAAATATGCGTAAATAATCCCCAAATCCTTCTAAACAATTTTCTTTTTGGAAACAGCTTTCACAAATTGGAGGTCTGTTTACTGTACTTTGTAATTTATATTCGATTATTCCTCCATTTTCGGTAGAATAACGGATCCTTTCCCTACCATGTTTGAAATTTTCGTCCTCCAAAAGAATAATTTCTTGATTGGAAATATATTTATTTAAAACATCTTGAGGTGAAATATAATAATGAAGATAGTCAATTGCTGAATCTGCAGTCCAATATAAATCCAACAGCTTTAGTCTTAATTTATATTTATCGACATATTCTATTTGCTGAGCTAAGTCATCAGTATAGCCTTTCATCAGGACACGATTTATGGAAATATTAAGATTACATGAGCTTGCTTCAGCAAGACCATCCAATAATTTATGTAACTTTCCACCACCAGTTACCTTGCTATAGATATCTTCATCCATTGAATGCCAACTAACTCTTAATAGGTCTAATTCAGCATTTTTCAAAAGTTGTGCATATTTTTTCAAATATGCACCATTTGATGTCATCGAAACAGAAAATCCTTTCTCTTTAAAAATCCTTACAACATCAATGATATTATAATCACCACTTTTCCAAATCAAAGGTTCAAGTGCTGCAATTTCAACATTGCGACTTTTACTATTTTCTAACCACCAACAAGCTAAATTATTTATTTTTTCAAAAGACAAATATTGATGATTCATATTGCTTCCTGGATAATTTTAACGACTTGATCTATAGTTTTAGTAGAAGTATCAATAATCATCATATCTTTCATTTTATTAAAATTGCTTGAAACATGTTTAAGATGCACATAATCATGATCTAGTTCATTTACAAAGTTATATTGTGTTTCTCGTATCTTTAATCTAGCCAATCTAGTTTTCTCATCTACTGTTAAATAAACCGTAAGATCAGGAATCAATAAGTCATATTTATCCATTATCAATTTAGGTTCAATATAATTACCTTGATAAGCAATTGTTGAATGGATATATCTATCGCAAATAATTGTTTTTTCTTTTAACTCTTCTTTTAGTATAGATTTAAGTTGGATCAGATCATCTAAATAATAAGAAAATTTATCTTCACAATCTTTTTCAGCATGTTTCTTAAAATATGGCGTCTGTATAAACTCAGCTCCCATATTTTCTGCTAATTTTTTTGATATGGTACTTTTACCAACACCATCTATTCCCTCAATCGTAATAAATTTTTTCATAACCCCTCGCTGTACTTTTTACTAAATTTGTATAATTACTAATGAATTAAATTGGTTTTAAACTATGCTTGGATGATCTTGATGTGCATATATAGTCATTATTTACTATTAATACTTTAACCCGAATTACGGATAAGAAAAGCCCTTGAAAAAAAGGTAGTTAGAGCCATTTAGAAAGTTACGACACAACCCAAAGGCTCTAACTACCATGTACGATTTTACAGAAATTTTTTGTATTGTTG
>NZ_JBWKMK010000100.1:0-3346 GCF_056431365.1 Acinetobacter seohaensis | reverse complement strand
TATCTCAGGTTCAAATTTAAGATTTTAGCAGCACTCCAAACTCTACAATTTGCGTATAGTGGTAGCTAATCACTATATCAATCAAGATACAAGAAGCACTGCTTCGCAAGGGTCAGGATGATCAGCACTAAAATTGCGTTTCACCAAGTCATCTGCTCGTTTTTGATCCTCTCGGCTACGGGTAGTTTGTTTATTCTTACCACGCCAAACACCTTGTATACCTAGTTTTTGCATCAATCGAGCAACTGTACAGCGAGCAATAACATAGCCTTCACGTTTCAGTTTTTGCCAAACTTTACGTATACCATATCGACCTGAACTTTCCTTCCAAATTCGTTTAATTTGTTCAGCATGATGCAAGTCATGTAAATCTCGCTTCGCTCGATGTTCTGGATTGTCCGCGAGATCTAAAGTTCGGTAATAGGTTGAAGCTGCGATCGGTAAAATCCTACAAATCGCATCAACACCATATAAGTCTTTATTGTTATGGATGAAATCCACCATTATTTGTGTGGGCGGTCGAGCTCCGCCTGGGCGAAAAAAGCAGCTGCTTTACGTAGAATTTCATTGGCACGCTTTAATTCTTTGATTTCACGTTCCATCTGCTTCATTTTTTCTTGATCTGATGCCTGTTGTACTTTGATAGGATTTTGTTGATCGAGATGTTTTAAATACCAAACACGCAGTGTTTCAGGAGTACAACCGATTTTAGGTGCAATAGCTGTGATTGCTGCCCAATTCGATGGATAATCTTTTTCAGATTCAATTAGTAATTGAACCGCTCTTTCTCTAATTTCGGGGGTATAGTTTGGTTTTTTCATCGGAATAGTCTCTCAGAATATTGACTCTCCGACAAACCCGGTACGGTTCAAGTGCATAATCAATCGCTTGCTGTTTAAATTCGGGACTAAAACGTTTAGCCATTTCTTGAATCTCCAAAGATTAAAGTTACGTTATCTTTAGAGGGACGTGCTGTCCATTATTTTGTCTAGGATCACATTCGAAATTAGTGGAGACTCGATGAGAAAAATTGGATCTTTTGATGAAATCGCCACTCTTTAAGAGTGGCTGGTTTTGTAGTGAAATACGTGGCAGATTTTAGGTGTGATATACATCCACGCTAGATATTATGATTTTATTAAAAATGAAAACACATATCTTGTGTTACAGATGCATCCAAGAAAGAACATCATTTATCTTTTAGCATGATCAATACTTCAATTTATATAACTTGAATGACCAGAAAAAATTTAATTTTTCATAAAATCTAGTAAGTTGTTGTTGCTCTGTTTAAAGCCTTGTAATTCTCTATGAAGCAGTAAGTTATGATACGAAACCTCGACTATTTGAGCTTTTTGTGCTTGGTATTTCTCATTAAGTTCAGATAATTTACTTCTGTAGACTTATGAATAAGTTTTTAAAGCGATTTTTCCATTCATCGGGTGTTGCGTATAAATGTTTTATCGCAATCATTTTATGAATGAAACTATCACAGTAGAGTGCCCATTTTTTTATTCCTTTTGCACTTTCTAGCTCAATGCAGATTTTTTTGATTTGTTCGCTTGTTAACTTGTGTTGAGTAAAAATAAGAAAAGCACAAAATGCTTCATGATTCTTATTTTTATGAATATCAATAAGATAGGTGAAGCTATTCTGATCTTTTAAATCAAGTTGTAAGAACAATAATCTTCTGCCTTTTTCATAATCAATCCATGAGGGATGTTTGGGTTCAGGTACAAGTTTTTTGATTTGAAGCAAGTTAATACTCGTTATCATTTCACCATGTTCATTAATTGCAGAAAGGTGTTCTAGAGGGGAATCCATTTCTGAAGCAATTTCTTGAAGAGATTGGATAATATATTGAATGTCAAAACGTTCATCTCTTTTAGGTGGTGTATTTGTTGTTTCAGATTTTTTAATATTAGTGTTTTGACTTCCATATTGTTCATCAGATGATGTTTCGACATCTTTTGATTTATCAGAATATGGGTGATTGGGTGTGCCAACTTCAATTGGATCATTGATTGGTTCATTAAAAGAATACTTCAAAATATCTTGTGTACTTCCAGTTTCCACATCAGAACGCTTACGGTATTCACCGCTTGTTCTTGATGGTGGTTTTTGTGTATTGACATGCTCATTTTTATTTTGACTTTTTTCACGAGGACGAGAATTTTTATCATCAGGCTTTGAAACAGTATTGGTCAGGTCTTTGTTGACATCAATCATGTGATCGTTAATAGGATCAAACTTTTTTACTCTAGTGATAAAAAAACGTGTCTTATTATCATCTAGCCAAATTCCTTCAGCTTCAAGAAAAAGCTTTGTAGGGTGTGGCGGAAATACAATTGGATATCGTGTGCCTGAGCCATGTTGAAGATGATTAAACTCAGTAATCTCCATACTTTTTTGAATTTTATCGACTATCGTCTGAACATGTGGATTTAAGGCTAGATTGGCAAGAAAAATAATTGCAGTCTCGCCAATATCTTCATATGGCTTTCTGATTTTTATTTTATATTCAACATTATCATTCTCAATTTCTGTTGTATAAGATTCTAAAAAGCGATTAATAATGGATTGGCTTGAAGTTCCTAGTAAGAGTCCCCGAATATCCTTCCGATTGACGAATAAGCTATGCAAAACCTGAATTGATGAAGTGATGACTTGAGTTCCATCATTAGAATGTATTAAGCAGTGATTCACTTTCCGATATGAATTATTGGTGTATTTAGTGAATGGATAGCCTTTTAGAACATAATCAACTTTATTGGGGAGAAAATAGTATTTTAATGGAATATAGTATTCTGAACTATTGGGGATTCTGTCTGTAAGTTTTATATTCTTAGGCTTATTATTGGTGAAGTCGAAAGAAAATCGTTTTGTGACAAGCTTTCCTGAAAATCTATAAGTTTGATTGGTCAGAACGTTTCCATCCCAAATGCTACCATGTTGAACAGCATCAAGATCAAGTACTGGAACAAGGAATGTTGAGCACTTATCTAAAAATAACCATTGATCACTTTTTCTAATCTCAATTAATAACACTTCAACAAAAGGATTGGTTGAGTCGTTATCTTCGTTTCGAACAAGTCCACCGTATCGATAAACCACTCGACTAATATTATCGTTTGGGAAGCAATCAATAGTCGTTATTTTGTCATTATTAACAGGCATATATTTTTAAAAAAAGGAAAAAATAAAGTATATAGATAATATACTAGGACTTACGCATTGACGGATTCAAAAAAGTATTAAAATACTTTATAAAGTATCTGTGATCAGACGAATTAAACATGCTTCTACAGCAACTTGTACATTACCCATTTATATGGGCTTTCTCATG
>NZ_JBWKMK010000099.1:0-2723 GCF_056431365.1 Acinetobacter seohaensis | reverse complement strand
AGAGGGAATTATACAAAACCTGTTTTATGGTCAAGATCATATTTTGCAGGGTCTTGTGGTGGTGCGCCTTTGGAAATAATCAAACAATATATTCAGAATCAACAAGGTTGAAATTTGTGAAATTCACTGTATTCGTGTTGGCTTGATCTGCATCCAGATTTTCTAGCATTCATAAAAAAGCACCACATCAAAATGAAGTGGTGCTTTTTCCAACCTGAACAGATACATCTGAAATTCAGCTGAATATCTATTTAATATTTGCTGATCAATTCATCCAATACTGCTTGATAATGAATCGCAATATCTTCAGCTAGAATTTTATAGACATTGTCGAATTGCACCATTGGCCAACCTTCTTTCCAAAAAGGGAAAATATTGTGCAAATCATGCGTTACCACAGCATCTTCACGCACAATCGCTTGTGCAACCTGAGCCAATACTTGTGCAGTTTCTGTGCCATCAATGGCTAAATAATCAATCCCACGTGCTTTTAAAATACGCACACGGTCTTTTTTATAACGAATTTTTTTCATTTGCGCTTCATTTAACTGCAAAGCCAAACTCACCGCTTCTACAAATTTGCTTTCAAATGATTGATTCAGTGCCACCAACGCTGCTTTATGCGCTTCCTGACGACCTGCTTTCCCACCATTACGGATAATTTCTTTTGCCTCTGTGTCTAGCTCATCACTTTTCATAGACTGCAAAATGTCGAGTATTTCGATATCACTTAATGATTCAGGAGATTGGTCAATCATGTACTGCCCTTGGACAAAAATAGCAAAACGCTATTTTCGCACAATTTAGCTAAAAGCTCGACACATTCCGAAGCAATTGTTCACACAAGGCAGTGCTGCACCTATTACAGTGCAGCAGTTTAAAATTGATCTTTCAGCTTTGATCATCCTTGTTTATTTTAAATTTCTTATTGTTCCCTTAGTTTTTCTCCTGAATTTTACCGTCTATTTAAAACCCGTTATTTCAAATGAATAATCCAATAAATAACAGGTTTAACTTTTCAACTCACTTGTACTTTTTAGTAAAAAATAATTAACAGGTTGCTCTTTACACTTAATACAAGTTTTCGCGTTTATCATGATCGAGGCGGTCAATATAGCGTTCTAAATGTAGCATCGCATGATACATTTTATTTAAGTTCCGAACATTGATTTGCTGACGAACAATATTTTTGTATAACCGTTTTAATGCACGTAGACTGTGTTTTGGCGTATATGCAGATAAAATTTTCATAAGCCTGCTCTCTCTATCAAATTATTTTACATGAACCGTTTTGTTATCTTGAGAATGAATTCAATGAATATAAAGATAAGCTCTATTATTGACAGGGTGTGTCCTACACCTCCTTAATATTTGACTATTTGGAAAAATTTTATTGTGTTAAATTGTAGTTTAAAGGAATATTTATGTAATTATGATTAAAATAATTGCTAAAAAAGATTCAAAAAATCTTTGTTAAAATCTTCTATAAAAATATGCATAAAAAAACTGACACTCGGTCAGTTTTTTATGCGGGCTGATATAAAATTTTGAGTTTTTAAATCACTTCGACCACTACTTTGCCCACATGCTCACCTGTATCCATTTCGGCATGTGCTTGTTGAATTTGATCAAACTGGAAAGTTTTATAAATCATTGGCAAACATTCGCCTTTTGCTAACAATGGCCAAACAATCTCTTGCAAGCCTTTGGTAATTTCAGCTTTTTCTGCAGTATTGCGGGCGCGCATAGTCGAACCAGTAATGGTAAGACGCTTCATCATAATTTGACCAAGTTTCACTTCTTTGGCTTTTGCACCACCCAAGAATGCGATATACACCAAGCGACCATCACGACGTAATAAATTTAAATTACGTTCCAAATACGGCGCACCAACAATATCTAAAATGACATCAACCCCAGCATTGTCTGTCACTTCGTTAATCACTTGTTCAAAATCTTGTGTCTTGTAATTAATTGCTGTGGTGAGGTGTGAAATTGCCTGTACTTTTTCATCTGAACCTACAGTTGCAAAGGTTTTTAAACCTAAGGCTTTGCACAACATTAAAGCAGTTGTACCAATACCACTGGTTCCGCCATGAATTAGTGCCGTTTCACCTGCTTTGGCTTTGCCCATTTGGAATACATTGGCCCACACAGTAAAAAACGTTTCAGGTATCGCAGCGGCTTGTACAAAACTGACACCTGTTGGAATTGTCAAAGTCTGGCTTTCTGGTACAACACAATATTCTGCATAACCACCACCATTGGTTAAGCCACACACTGCATCACCAACTTTAAATTGGCTAACATCTGCACCCACAGCAACTACTTCACCTGCTACTTCTAAACCTGGCACTGGCGTCACGCCTTTAGGCATAGGATACAGACCCTGACGCTGTAAAATATCAGGACGATTCAAACCAAAAGCATGTACTTTGACCAAAACCTCATTGGCTTGTGGCTCAGGTATTGCAACCGTTTCATAGGCTAATTTTTCTGGGCCACCTGGTTCTGTAATAATAATCTGCTGCATTGTGTTTTGTGTCATGGCAAATCCCTGATTGTTTGATGCTGATATGAATTCTGACTATTTGAACTTGACATCCTCCCCGACCTAAAGGACGGAGATTCCTACTGCTAGACGCTCATGCCCGAGCGCAAGAATATTCAGTGCGGAATTTACATCCCGATCATGGAGCGTACCGCACTCCACACACTGCCAT
>NZ_JBWKMK010000098.1:0-2559 GCF_056431365.1 Acinetobacter seohaensis | reverse complement strand
GGAAATTAATTGGAATATTTTGACCATTTTGATCTGTCGCATACAAGGTAATGAGATTAATACCCTTGACGGATCGGTGGTGTTTGCCTGACCAAAAATAGCTAACTAAGTCCATATGTTGACTATAGGACTTACGCATTGACAGATTCAAAAAAGTATTAAAATAGTTTATAAAGTATCTGTGATCAGACGAACTAAACATGCTTCTACAGCAACTTGTACTCTACCCATTTATATGGGCTTTCTCATGACAGAACCGAACTCTATTAGCTGCACACAACTTGCCGAGACTTATAATATCTCGCATGATAGTGTAAATCGCTTTCTAGAGCGTGAAGATTACACACCTCACGACCTATATCAAGAAGCAATTCAACATATTGATAATAACAAACTTATAGCCAGTATTGATGATACTGTTTTAGATAAACCATATAGTCTAGGACTTACGCACTATCATTTATAGATTCTCTGTGGTAGCAGATGGTTTTTATCGAGAATAAAGTCATCAATGAAGTCTTTGATGATTGGTCTAAATAATTTCTTCTGCCAACGATATACATTTTCAAAGATCCGCTCAAACTGGTTCTTTTGTATCTCGACGTAGGCCATCAAGGCTGCAAAAATATGATTCAAAATCAGTTTGGATCGTCTTACTTGAAACTTTTCAATATGGCAAACCTGTTTAATCACTCGGTGATATTGTTCTATTTTCCAATGACTTGAATGTAATTCATAAAAACCCTCAAAGGACAATAAATCATCTTCATCTTGATACACAATATAAAACCTCTGCTGTTCTTTTAACTGAGTCTTAAATAATTGTACAAAGCCAAAATCTTTGAGCCAGACCACTTGACCCTGATGAAAATTCGGCAATAAACGCAGTTGAAACCATTGTCCTTTTTCAGGGGAAACCTTACGGTTACTGTCGACACCAAACATAAATCGAATACCATATTTTCTTATGGTTTTTAGATTTTCAGTCGATGAATACCAACTATCACCTGTAATAAATTGAATCTTTGCACCCCAATCGAGTACTTCACTTAACATCTCCATAAAGTAATCATTCTTGGTTTTACTTGCTGACTTATCATAAATTCGAAAATTAATTGGAATATTTTGACCATTTTGATCTGTCGCATACAAGGTAATGAGATTAATACCCTCGCATACAAGGTAATGAGATTAATACCCTTGACGGATCGGTGGTGTTTGCCTGACCAAAAATAGCTAACTAAGTCCATATGCTGACTATACGGTTTATCTAAAACAGTATCATCAATACTGACTATAAGTTTATTATTATCAATATGTTGAATTGCTTCTTGATATAGGTCGTGAGGTGTATAGTCTTCACGCTCCAGAAAGCGATTTACACTATCATGCGAGATGTTATAAGTCTCGGCAAGTTGTGTGCAGCTAATAGAGTTCGGTTCTGTCATGAGAAAGCCCATATAAATGGGTAGAGTACAGGTTGCTGTAGAAGCATGTTTAATTCGTCTAATCACAGATACTTTATAAAGCATTTTAATACTTTTTTGAATCTGTCAATGCGTAAGTCCTATAACTTTAGGTTTTAATCGTTTTATTTGCTCAGACAAATTTTGAATAGATAATTTTTCTAGATGTACGGAAATTTCTTCATATTCAGATTTCTTCCTGAATGTATTAAAAGACTTTTTCTTATAGTCAAAGAAGTAAAAGTTTAACCACTGTACAGGTTCATTATTATTAATCTGTTTAACTTTCCTCAAAAATTGAAGAAAACGACTTTGATCTTTTGTTTGTCCATATAATTCAGCATGGCGGTCTTTACTTTTTTTAATCACATTTTCAAAGCTAATATCATCATTTAGGAAATCTTTTAACCGCCCTTGCCATCCTTTAGTTTCTTGACCAACTATAAGCACTTTATTCTTCGAGAAATCAAATAAAGGATCAAAATTAGGGATAAATGGGTAACTCAAATCATGTAAACATTCTTTTTCAGCAACAGATAAGTGGTCTAAATACTCTTTTAACTTTTCCAATTTTGGCGTGTATTCAATCAATTTTTATATCCATTAAATAAAGTTAATATTAGGCCTCTTGCGAAAGTATCATTTTTAACTATTTTAGACTTTGATATTTATTTAAAAATCAACAATTATCACTGATTAAATTTTGACTAACGCAAGAGGTCTAGTATATAGAATATTATATAAAGATAGGTATGCCATATGAAGATTGGAATTTTTTGGTATTGGAAAGATGAGGTCTTAGGAGTTGCACATGATTTCGCTCTTTCAGATATTGACTCTATAGGGTTAGCCGATAGTAATTATGCTCATATAGAGTATTGGAAAGTTCTTCAAAGCAGGATGAATGATTTGAAATATATAGAATATGAAGAAATTCCAAGAGGAAGAGCTATTTTTAATTCAAAATTCTCTGTACACGACAAAAATAGATAACTCATTGAAATAATGTCATAATAATTGTTTTCTAACGACGAATACTATGACACATCTCAATGAGTTATATCTTATCTTAAACAAATATCTAAAATGGAAC
>NZ_JBWKMK010000097.1:0-2503 GCF_056431365.1 Acinetobacter seohaensis | reverse complement strand
TGAACTTGAGTGAGTTGAGTTCGTATAAGAGATTTTATGTTAAATAGCCATTTTAACTAAATGGTGTATATTCACTTTTATCATTTCCTATGGAATATATAATCCATAAGTTTATGACTGATTATCGATAGTGACACTAAGTTCTTTAAGTTTAATTCTTTAAATGTTATTTTATAATTTTCTAATATTTTATCAGTACTAATATCATTAGAATTTATACTTTCATCAAATTCAACTAATTTTATAAATAATTTATTGTAATTGTGTTTTAAGTTAACAAGGCTAACTTCAATATCTTTATTTGGTTTTTCATCCATTATCAATTTTATTCTTTTTGAAAGATCTTCAATTTCAATATCAATTAATTCTATTTTTTTTAAATCAAACCTACATTTATTATTTAACTTATATTTTAAATTATATTCATAGTCTTTATTTAAATCTTCAATTTTATCTAAAATAGTATATGATTTATAGAAACATTCCTCTGCTAGTCTTGATAAAACATCACTTCCTTTTTGTTCTCTCCAACTATTAAATGTATATAGCAATGCTATCGTCGCAAATAGTGTTGCTGTCCACGATAGGAGGTTCGAAGCAGTAGATTTGTCATCAACATAAATCTGTATCAATGCATATAAAGCGATAGAGATAGTTACTAAAGCTAAATATATAATTACTAGAGTTGTTATAGGCTCAATTGGTTTATTTAATTTTTCCATAATATTACTTTTCATTGGACTGCTTCTAGGAGGTAGCTTAATTTTGAAGCTACCTTAGCCTAAATTAGGCACTTTATTTATTTAAAGAAAATAAAAAATAAAAAAAGAAGACATCCGAATAAAATAATAGTTCCCATTATTTGGGTAAGATTTTGATTTGAAATTTCACTTTCTATAACTTCTTGATTAATTCTATTAGTTTGATCATTGATTGCATTTGAATGGGCAATTAATTCTTCGGTCATAATAGTTAAGAATTTTTCTTGATCATTCGGGCTTAATTTCTCGATAAATTCACTTTGAATATCCTCTAAATCATTGGAAGCTTGATACAGGCTAATACCTTTAGTATCTGCCATAGATTTCATAAGATCTGTTCTAGTACTAACAATCTTCCTAATATTTTCTCTCGTAAATGGATATGTAACTTGAATTCCAAACAGATCTCCAACATTTCCTTTTTCAATAAAAATACTGTTATTTCCTACATCTGGCTGATTAAACCATTCTTTGGGAGCTGCACCAATTTCTTCTGAATGAATTTTTTCAAAACTCTCTTTATCTATTTCTGAAATATTTGAGAAGAAAGATTCGAAGATATCTGCTATTTCTAAAAAAGCCTGATCTTCTGATAAATTATCCTCAGACATTAGTATGCTTTTGAATTCTAACTGTTTTTTTAAAACTTCTCGAACTTCTGATCTTATTATTGGCGAATGTATATTGACTCCAAATAATTCACCTATAATTTTATTTTCCATATTTCACCCCTGATTTTGTTTAATTGAATGCTGTAACATTGTTTTTACAAATTTGTTGGATTTTATCATCAGCAGAAATATTTTCACTTTTTAATCTAGGGTAAGAATCAATATCTTTGTAATATTGAACACCCTTTTGAATACATACTTCATATTCTTTATCACTATCGTTACCACATGCTATTAAAACAAATGAAATTGAAAAAGTTGAGAATATAACTAATCGTCTTTTAAACATTTACTCACCTATGATTTTTTAGATTTCCTAAAATTAACATAATACACCTTATACGCAGTCAAAAATGGGAGCCTAAGCTCCCATTTTTATTGATGATTTTTTAATTCTTTTAGCATGGCATCCCGTAAAATTTTATTCATTCGTGTTTGATAGCCTTTGCCTTGGGCTTTTAGCCACTGCATGACATCTGCATCGATGCGAACCGTAGTTACTTGTTTAGTCGGCTTGTAAAATGGATTTTGCACTGCATTTTTCCAAAAACTTTCATCAAGTTCAGGAATGTCCGAAAAGTCTATTTCACTGTCTGGGCGTTTATCTAATGCTTCAAGTCTTGCCTTTTGTTCTTCAGATAAGACAGGAGGTTTATTCAAATCTACTTTGTAAGTAACGGTTTTGTTCATACTGTTTCCTCTCTTTTTTCTCTGCCTGTCGTGCTGAAATAATACGGATATGATCAATCCCATTATGATCTTGTACAGTATGAGCCACCAATAAAACTGTCTGCCCGTGTACGAGACCTATCGCTTGCCAACGATATTCACCATTTTCAAAGCGATCCTGTTTGAAGACGGCATGAGCATCATAAAAAACTAAGGTTGCATCTTCAAAAGCTACACCATGTTTTTTGAGGTTTGTTTCTGCTTTATGCTCATCCCATGAAAACTCAATTTCCATAGTTGCATCGCTTTTTGTTAATACAAAAATGTTAATACAAAATTGTAAATTTTGCAAAGTTGTTCCATTTTTTATTGGCAAAATATTACAGAATCGAACATAAAAAA
>NZ_JBWKMK010000096.1:0-2439 GCF_056431365.1 Acinetobacter seohaensis | reverse complement strand
GCATGATTAGTTATTTTTGTCAACTTATATATCTCAAATCTTTATGCAACAAAGCCGAAAATTATTAAAAATAGATTTTTATCTTTAAAATTATCTATAGAAAAGTTAAACTAATGTTACTATAAGTTTTTTAGTTAACGTTATGATTTTTATACTACCATATTGGGTAACCAAAGCTATCAGAGACAATAACGTAATCCTTTTTAATTGGAAAACAAATAATAGTGTTAAAATTCATGATGTATATCATCCAATATATGATTTTAAGATAGAAAATAATATTTGTATTGAAGATATTGACAATAATAAATATAGAGATGATATTAATTGGTTGATTTCCTCAGACTTTATAGTTGATGAAAAAAAATATATAAAAAGCAGATTTAATCTAGATTCATTATTTAATAAAAAAATATTAAATCTAATATTGTTACCTGCTGGTGAAGCCTGCAATTTAGATTGCATATATTGTTATGAAGATCATGATGATAAAAAAAGTATGAAAAAATATCATGCATATACATTATTAGAAATGATAAAAAAATCTAAAAAAGATCATGTTCATATAGAGTACTTTGGTGGAGAACCAATGCTAAATATGAATTTTATATCATTTTTTTCCGATTTATTAAAAAAAGAAAATATAAGTCACTCTGGGGCAATAACAACTAATGGAACATTATTAAATGAAGATAACTTGGATATATTATACTCATCTAATATTAAATCATTTCAAATTACACTAGATGGTCCTGAGGATATTCATAATTCATTAAGAGTTTCAAAAAGTAAAAACATTAACTCTTTTTCTAGTGTATATAACTCTTTGAAAGTTTTATCTAAATCTTCTTATTTGGATATAAATGTAATTCTTAGAATGAATGTCAATGAAAAGACTATCGAAGATTTTAATTTTGATCGCTTCACTCAAACTATAGAAAGTGTTATTCCTAAGGATGATAATAGATTTCTACTTCTTCCAAAAATTATTTCAGATTATTCCAATCTTAACTTAAAAGAAAAAAATTCTGCTGAAGAAGCATATTGTAAAAAATCAGAAAGAAATAAAGTTATTTCCAAATTTGAAGAATATATTGATGAAAATTATTTTTCAGCTAATGCTCAAATTATTAGTAAAAAAGGAGGATATACTTGTTATGCTGCAAATGAAAATAGTTTAGTAATAACCCCAGACCTATATGTTAGAAAATGCACTGTAGCTATTGATGATCCTATAAATATAGTTGGTAGGATATCAGATAATGGAGATTTTATAAAAAATAATAATTTCTCACAGTGGATTAAGGATTATTCTGATCAGTATTGTAATAGCTGTTTTGCTCAAAAAACCTGTCAAGGAAATTCTTGTCCATTAGAAAATATTAGACAAAATCAGAAAATATGTCCTCCATTAAAGGTGGATATTAATTCACTTACAAACCAGGTGGTAAAGTTCTATGAAAAAAAGATTACTAACTCAAAAATTAAATGATTTAACATCATTAGTCATAAAAGTTAATGGATCGGTTGAGATATTTTTAAATAACTCTGAAACAGATGATTATTTTGATATAGTACTAAATTCAGAAAACCAATCTTTTGAATTTGGTAACTCATTAATTTTAACAAATAATGATGATGATCTTTTTAATTTTGAAAAAAAATCTACAATCCTTGATTCACTAATTGGAATATTGCAGGAAATAAAAAATAAAAAGGATTCTAAACGAAACATTAGAGTTGATATTTATATAAAAAATATCAAAAATCTCGATATTTTGGGTGATAATATAAAGATAGAAACTAATAGTGTTGCTTTAGATAAAGTTGAAATAAATTGTGCAAATTTAAAAGTAAAAACATTAGAATCAAATATAAAAATTTTAAAAATACAGTCTTCAAACTTAAAAGGACTTATTGATTATAATGAAAATAATAGCAATATTAACATATCTTCAAATAATTCTGATTTAACCATAAATAAATTAAAATTTGATGGGGAATTATCAATTAGAGCAAACAATTCGAATTACAATAATTGTATATATGGAGATAAAAATTTAGGTACTTTTATTGCTAATTTTAATAATTCCAATATTACAATAAACTGATTTTTTTTGAGTAACTTGGATAAGTTACTCAAAAATTTTATCTACATGGGATATTTACAGGCCCACATAAAAAATCAATTGTAGCTGAAGAGCTAGAAGTCTCAATAACAATATTTTTTTCCATTTTTACCTCTTAATTACCAACAAATAACATTACAACTGTTATCACCAGATGCTACCTCAGTAGCTTCTGTGCTACTAGCTAATATTATCAATTCCATATCAATTTCACCTAATTTATAGATACGATATTATATCTTGTCTTTAAGATAAGGAGATCCAATAAGAATTGTTCCTTAAATTTTCAAAATTATAAAGTAATTTCATT
>NZ_JBWKMK010000095.1:0-2391 GCF_056431365.1 Acinetobacter seohaensis | reverse complement strand
TTGTCGGGTAGTCAGACGCAGTTACCTACGTCCAACCCCCTAAGAACCGTGCATGCGAGTTTCCCAGCACACGGCTCAAGCCTCTGCTAAGGCGCCATTCGGCACCCGGTTATACATCGTTGACATTGGCAAACTGAACACTCCTCGGACAATACAGATGGTAAATCTCAAGATTAGCAACTGCATCCGTTCCACCATGACTTAGCTTCACAATATGACGGCTGTGCCATGGTGTATCTTTGGTGACTGGTTTAAGACAGGCGCAGCAGCGACCACCTTGTTTTAGCCACACCCGATACAGCTTGGCTCGCCCCTTTGCGGAGACCAGCATTCTTTTACCCCATCGGGATTCGAAGTACTCATCCCATGCGGGGTCATGAGGGTTAGCAGCAGCCTTGATCTTGATATGTCGCACAATTGGCGTGTCCGAGGCAGACACTAATGTGTATTGTCGCTTCCGACCATCGGCGGACTGTTCATCACATGAGAACACCCATCGACGCGCTCCTTGTACTTTGAAATACCGATCTTTGACCCATCGGAGTGTCTTGCGAGGGTGGCGACGTACAGCCCATCGCCAGAGCATTTCCCACACTGCGTTGTCTACCTGGTTGAAAACCTTCTTGGCAACGACATGACTATGATAGTTGGCCCAACCCCTTAGAATCGGGTTGAGCAAACCGATCAAAGTGGCCTGTCGTGTCGCTTTGTTTGCATTGATTAATGCTCGCAGCTTGTCAAGATGAGCGCTGATGTTTGCCTTTGACGGCTTGATCAGTAGCTTGCCGTTGTACTTACGTACGTTCCAGCCAAGAAAATCGAACCCGTTCCCTATGTGCGTGATTTTGGTCTTTTCCTGAGAGAGCACGAGACCGCGCTGCGCCAGAAATTCAACCACGGCAGGACGAACTTCATTTTCGAGCCATTCTTTAGAATACCCTGTGATGATGAAATCATCCGCATACCGTACCAGTTGCAGCTTTTTGCCTGTCCATTTGGCGTTAGAGAACCTCTTAGCCAGCATCGTTTCCAGTCCGTCCAAGGTCATGTTGGCCAGCACCGGGGAGATAATACCTCCTTGCGGTGTTCCGGAAAGACTGGGAAACAGCTTGCTTTGGTAGACGTAACCGGCTTTGAGCCATTTCCGTAGAATCACCTTGTCCATTGGGAGGTTGGCGATCATCCAGTCATGGCTGATATTGTCGAAACAGCCTTGAATGTCACCCTCTAGCACCCACTCCGCACTTACTTTTCTTGACAGCACACCAAAGCACTGTGCTGCAGCATCCGCGGTTGAGCGTTGCGGTCTGAACCCATAAGAGTTCCGATCAGCGATGGTCTCCGCGATGGGTTCCAAAGCCAGCAGATGGAGCGCCTGCATGGCCCGGCATTTCATCGTGGGTATCCCGAGAGGTCTCATCTTGCCATTTTTCTTCGGAATAAGGACTCTCCGAAGCGGAAGGGGCGTGTAACCTCGCCTCTTCAACGACATCATCGCACCGGTCTTGGCCTTGGGTGTATTCCAAGTCACCTTGTCGACCCCAGCCGTGTTTTTGCCTTTGTTTTCAGACACTCGTTTGACGGCCAATGCTTTGCCACTAAACGAGTGAGTCAGCAGCCATTGCAAAGCTTTCGCCTTGTTATGCCTGCCGTCTTGTACCGCCTTCACAATACGCGCTTGCAGCCCTCTGACATGACGCTGTACAGCAATCCAATCGATGCTGTCCCACGATGTGCTGGAAGGTGCACACGCTGATACTGCTGCATTCATTTGCTCTCCCTCCATTAAAAGGGTTCTACACACTCTCTTGTGATGAGAGACCATAAGGACGTCAGCCCGCTTTCGCGTGGGGTAATGTTTCAACCTCTATCCAACCCATTACAGACTGGCATTCGCTTTTTCCTCGTTCCTTCGCCCGCATCACCATGGGCAGTTTTTGCAAACTGCTTTCCCAATGGGAGTAATACGGGATTTCCACGTTCCGCTTACTGAAGTACATCGGCTTAGGTGCCTGCTATCGACCGGGAGGCGTATGGGTCACGAATGCGTAGTAGAAAGACGCGATTCCCACCTCCATTACCGTTTTGGTTCGAGCGTATTAGCCATTTCCGCTCGTTCAATTTAACGATCGTTGCGCAGATTCACATGTGTTCACCATACCGATTATCTAGCCCTTGTCCGGCTATGGCTGCCAGAAGGGTACGCCTCTCACGATTGATACCCCGCACCTTGCGGTGCCTCGTTACATTGTCGAAGGCGCTCTTTATTCAGCCTTCTAGATTCACCCGGTGACACGGGTGGTTCCCGCAGGGGGAACAACTTCATTAAGCGACTTCGTGTCGCACCTCTACCCAATTGTTGCATATCGGTAGATTGCCATCATCCAGATA
>NZ_JBWKMK010000094.1:0-2326 GCF_056431365.1 Acinetobacter seohaensis | reverse complement strand
GCTTGGCCAGAAAAATGAGTCGTTCTCGCTGTTCTAAACTAAGTGGTACAGAAACAATTCGAGGCATGGGTGAACATCTGTTAACTAAAAAAACTTTTTCGCATGATTAGTTATTTTTGTCAACTTATGTTAATTTTAGAATAAATTAAGAATTATCCAATTGAAATTAAAAAAAATATATATTTATAATTAAATGAACATCCAAGTTAAGAACTAAAATGATAAGAGACGATTTAAAAAAATATCCTAAAGCAATATGGGTACATTTTTATAAAAACCGTATAAGTTTGATGGCAGAGAATGGCATAGTCAAAGCAACTGAAATTCCTAAATCACCTTATGATCACCCAAGAATGATTTTGGCAGATTTTGAAAGCGCTAAAACAACATTAAAAGCTTTAATGAGACACCATTCTAACGGCTTATCTTTTTTCAAATTTACAGCTCCTATTACGATTGTCCAAATAATGGAGCCGATACAAGGTAGTTTAACTAAGATTGAAATACGAGCTTTTAAGGAGTTATTTTTTAATACTGGTGCAAGAGAAGTAAAGCTATATGACCTTGATGGAAATTCTATTGAAGAATAATTTTTAAAAGCCCCATTTAACATAATAGAGCTTATACGAGATACTTTTTAAAATATCTTTGTTTTTCATATAGTTAAAAATTTTTCATCCGCCTAAAAAACAACAAAATACCGACTTGGAAACAAGTCGGTTTCTTTTTAAGCAATTTTGATACTTCTTGCCAATAAATTTGATCAATCTTTAATCAATTTGTCATTTTTCTCTGCGTTATCAAGCCAGCGCTGGCTTAAATTATCCCCAATTTCTGCGGACAACTCTTGGGATAAAAATCCACCAATTTTGTACGCCTGAGCGCACATGAATTTAGGGATTTTGCGGATGTTCACAATCCCTTGTATTCAATATCATGAAGTCATAAGAGAACAGGATGTTCCGCAGAATTAAAATAAATAATCGCACAAGGATCGGCGGCACGACAGGAGTTATGCCAAGCGAACCAATACGAAAAAGCCCGACAGGATGTCGGGCTTTTTTATGTCTTGAATCTGGATTTCGTATAAGAGATTTTATGTTAAATAGGTTCGATTAAGCAGATCGTCTTCTAATTTTGAACATTGCTCATCATCAATGACTCCGGTAATACTTTGTAGCCACAACCCATCTGCTGCTAAACGAAGTAACTCTAAATCAGGATGACTATCCGTTTCTGCATGTTGAGATAATCTATTTTTTAGCCATTCCATCCAAATTTTATTAAAGGTAGGCTCTGTGATCATAGTCATTGATAACGCTGACCAAGCAGAAACCACCCCATCTATTTGATGGATAAAAGAACTATGAATATAAGCTCGTGTGAATTTACCATATTCTGTTGGATCGCGTTTAATCAAGTATTCAACTGTTTGATCTAAATCAAGAATTATTTGATTGAACATTTCTTCTATCAAATTTTTTTTATTCGGGAAATGGTGAAATACCCCCCCTTTTGTTATACCTACTGCTGTAGCAATATTTTGAATAGAAACACCAGAAATACCCTTTTGAGAAACAAGAATAGTTGCCTGTTCAAGGATGCGCTTTCGAATAACCTCTGGTTGCTTCTTTTGTTGCCGAATTTCTTTCACTTAATGACCTGCTGATTGCGAAAATAAATTAATAATTATTACGCCAGATACGATAAAACCAATTCCAATTAAAGCAGGATTATCTAGTGTCTGTTTAAAAACAAAGTAGCCAACTACAGCAGTTAGAACAATCCCAACACCAGCCCATATAGCGTATGCGATACCTAAAGGGATTGTTTTAATAACTTGTGATAATAAATAAAATGCCGTGCTAAAAAAAATAAAGACCATCACGCTTGGAAAAAGTTTTGTAAACCCTTCCGATTTAACTAAAAAACTACTTCCAATCACTTCGGAAACTATTGCAAATCCAAGTAATACATAAGCGAGTAACACACTGTTCATAAGTAATCATACCTAAAATATCAATCGGAAGGTATGTTAAATTTTCAAAAAAAAAATTATCAATAATTATTTTAGATTTTCTAAAATTAACATAATACACCTTATACGTAATGTGTTATAATTCCACTTAGAAATCAATGCTGTAGTTTCTAGTTGATAGCCCACCTTCCCCAAGGTGGGCTTTTTTTGTGATTTTTCACGTTCCACGCTTAAAATTCGAACAGTGTTTCATGATTTTTATAAGTTAAACTAAATTTAGTTGCTAATCCCAATAAGCTATTCACTAACTTGTAAATATCGGTATACCGCCTGACGACTAATCCCAAA
>NZ_JBWKMK010000093.1:0-2313 GCF_056431365.1 Acinetobacter seohaensis | reverse complement strand
TTGCTCCAGTTGCTCCAGTTGCTCCAGTTGCTCCAGTCGCTCCAGTCGCTCCAGTTGCTCCAGTTGCTCCAGTTGCTCCAGTTGCTCCAGTTGCTCCAGTTGCTCCAGTTGCTCCAGTTGCTCCAGTCGCGCCAGTATCACCCGTTTCACCTTTCATGTTGAAACTTTCTAGATACCAGTCACCATCAGCATGTTTATTTAAAAGATATTCGTAACCACCTTTAACAACACGACGTTGTAATAAGAATTCACCATTAGATGTACCATCTATGTCATACATCAAAATTGATTCTTTACCTGTTGGATCAACAATATTAAGGTTATTTATCCAAACCCAATCAATACCTTTGTCAATCACATTTCCTGTAATTTTGACGTTATCTGTATATGATTTACCATCTACACCTAAATCACCACTCTGTCCAAGACCCGTTAAATAAGAGTCCATTAGCCAAGTATTATTTCCAGTTGTATAGTCGCCAGTAATGGTTAATTTGTCTCCAGCCACACCATTAGCCAGATCAATTTGAGAGTTGGATGCAACAACGTTTCCTTTTAAGTTAAAAGCAGATTGTGTATTTGTAAGTAGATTACTGCGATTTACATCATGAGCAACAAGTTGTGAATTTATTAAATTTAATGTTGTAAAGTTCGCTTGAGTACTATTTCCATTCGCTTCTAATTGCCAAGTCGCGTTATTTTTTAAATTGAGATTTAAAGTAGAGCTGTCTGTTTTATTTACAAGTCCCTGCATATATCCATTTTCAAAATTATAATTGACTTGGCTTGGCGTTGTACTTGCTCCTTGAACATCAATCAAATATGCATTATTTCCCGTATTAGAGATCAGTGAAGTGTTATCACCTCTAGCAGAGAAAATATAGTTTTTCTGGTTTGTTCCTACAGTAATTAAACTTGCCGTATTTGTGGCTGTTTTATTGATGACTAAATTATTAAATGTTGTTGTCGTCTGATCTGTGGCCTGACTTGAATTACCACTAATACTAATAGCCTCTTTGCCTGATTTGATTTCGGTACTAGAAGTCTCCGAGTTAGCATCTAATAAAGCGCCCTGCCAAATAATATCAATTGCTGAATCATTAACTGCTTTTGTCGTATCAATTACCATTTTTCCTTTAGAATACAAACGACCCTCGCCTGTACCAACTGATGCTGTTTTCCCTAGACGAATGGCATTTGCACGAGCAGATGTGCTCTCAATACTGATATTACTGTTGTTTAAATGAACTTCTGGTACTACACCACCTTGCTCCGAACCCGAAATATAGATTCCAATGGCATCGTTGTTTTGATTTTTAATATCAATGTTTAAATCTTTATTCACCTCTACATAACCAGCACTACCATTACCAGAAGATTGTGGTGCTCCTTGAATTGCACGAATACCAACAACTAATGGATAGGTACCACCAAACAATGAATGATTATTCGCACTCATTTTAATATTTAAATTATCAAATATAGCTTTGGACCTCATCCCATTAAAAGCAGCTGTTTCTGCTGAATTAACACTTGACCCCGCAACTACACCATAGTGCTCAAATCGTTCACCAAATGTTGATCCCCTAGGTAGGTCTAACATAGTGAGATTCAACGTACCAATGGTTGATGTACCTCCATGTGAAACACCCAATCCTACTTTTGGAATACTATCTCCATTTGGATTACTACTATTCGCATCTAAATTTGCAATTGTAAGATTGAGTGTTTTTTCAGCAGCATTAAAAGCAGATGTAAAATTAGGTGCAGTTCCATAGACTGAAATCCCCCCCGATCCCTTGAGTGTTGTGGTTAAATCATTGGTCAGCGTTATGCTTCTGTTGGCATTTTGGCTATAAACTAAAAACCCAGTATTCCAAACACTTGTGTTTCCAATTTCAGGTGAAATAGTAGACACTTCACAGTTAATATTTGCTCCAGTATTATTTGTATTATTAACCGTAACAGAGCCATTTGTTCCTTTAGTACACTCTACAGCTAAACTCGCTGAGGAAATCAGAACACCACCAATCAATAAAGTCACTTTCGATGATGATTTCCCTTTTCTCCCAAGCTCTGAACATACAATCCATTGGCCCAATGAATTATTCCATATTAATTTAAAGATTTTATTCATATTAATCTTACTCTATTATTGAAAAATGATACACAAGTCACAAAATTATAGAGACCTTTGCACAAACCAGCGACCTACTCTCGACACCAATCTCAAACTCAACTAAAAACTGGAATTGGTGTTAAAAGATAGAAAAAGTCACCGAATTGGCATAACACTCTCCTAAATTGCAGTTA
>NZ_JBWKMK010000092.1:0-2303 GCF_056431365.1 Acinetobacter seohaensis | reverse complement strand
GAGATCCATGCACGTGTAGCAGTTCTTAACAGATTTACGGAATTAGGTCGACCACTTACCCAAGTTACGCCTTAAATTTGGCTCAATTAGGGGCGCTTTGCATTTCAAATCTTTGTGCAACAAAGCCCATTGAGACTGGATTGTTTGGATGTTAAAAGACTACAGGATAAAGAGATATACACTCTAAATGGTTACACAAGTAAAACATCATTAACTGGGTTAAAATGGACTACATGGATTACATCTAGCTTAATTTCTCCTGTTATAAACTTATTAAAAGAGATAGTTGTAATGGGTAAAGCTTATGAAAATCAACGAGGATTATATTTGAATACTAATATTGATGAATATTCATTGTTTTCTCGTGTATTTGCTGATGCATCTGGAGGTGAACTGGTAGGTAGTCATCCCTTGTTTGAGTGTCCACCTATGCTAGTAAATAGTATTGATAGATCAGTTAATGATTTAATTAAAAACATAGAATTTCAGCAAGAGGATTTAGAGGAACTAATTAAATTCAACCCTCTGATTAACTGGTGTGAAGAATATAACTTGGAAATCGGAAAGTCTTGGAAATTTAGAACACATCAGTTCCGTAGGTCATTGGTTGTTTATGGTATAAGAAGTGGAATGGTTCAACTTACAGTTCTGAAAAAACAATTACAGCACCTTAATTTAGATATGACCGCTTACTATGGTAATTATAGTGGTTCATCAAATAATTTATTTGATGGAAACTTAATTGATGAATTTAGAGAAGAAAAAATTCGATACCAATTTGTCCAATATGAAGAAAAAGTATTAGATACCAATGATGTTTTATTCGGTGGTGAAGGAACAAGATTATATATTTCAAAACGATCTGAAAATGCTCCTGAATATTTGGTGAATAAAGAAAAAACACTCCAATACTTTAAGGAAGGTCGTTTATCTTATAAAAAAACCCCACTTGGTGGGTGCGCTAGACAAGGTTCGTGTAATAGATTAGGATTTTCTTATATAACCGCTTGTATTGACTGTAAGGATTCCATTTTTGATTCATCTTCTAAAGTTGTTTTAACAAAAACAAAGCAAGCTTATCAAGAGAGGTTGATGAAGTATGAGCAAAATTCCATTACTTATAAACAGCTAGTAATAGAAATAAATTCTATAGATAAAATTTTAAATAAAATTGAAGTATTGGAGGTTTCAAATGTCGAAGGCAATTAAAAATTTTGAAGATGCGCTTCAACGCCTAATTGATGGGAAACCGAGAATAATATCCATCCCATACTCAATTAATAATGATACTGTTGCTTTGGAAGCTGGTCGCCAACGAGGTACTATTAAGAAATCAAGACCTGAATTAGCTGAATTGCTTAAAGCGATAGCGGAAGCCGAAGCTCGTAGAACTTCTAAGAATGTGACAGAAAAAATTGATGTTCGTGATATTAAGCTTCAAGAGGCACATAAAAAAATTCAGATGTTAGAAGCTGAATTATCAGAAATAAAGGATAAATATAAAAAGCAATTAGAACAATTAACATCAGTAATGTACCGTAATAATAAACTCCAAAGAGAGATTCAAGGCAATCAAATTTCTGAAAATAATCTACTTGATTTCATGGTGAGGTAAAATGGTAATCCCCCCTAAAAATAAAAGGATCTAAAAGTAGAATTTAGCCAAAGATAATGTATGTTTATGAGGCATCAATTAGTTTCTATAACAGAAATTGGCCATAGTAATAAAAATTATCACTTATGAGAGTTTTTGATATGCCAACTAAAAAACCAACATCTGAGCGTGATATCGCTAAAGCAGCTGCTTATATATTGCAAGAAAGCTTTATTAAAGCCGCTCGTAGTGGAAAAGTACTTTACGTAGAGGATGATATTCTTTGGAGTAAGACTCCACATGGTCAACCAGTTTTCATTAAAAAATTGTCTGGTCGAAACCCTACCCTTTCCAAAGAGATTAATAATCGAAGAACATTTAAAATTAAAAAACGTAATGTGTGTGATTCATAGACACCCATTATATTGGAATGGTGTCTATGAATCACACAGTTAACTATCCTGTATTCTAAATTAGAGTTGATCCCCTTATTTTAATGTCACTTCATATTTTATTTTATTGAAATGACAATTTTATGATTAATTTTTTTATTTAATTTAATATTTCTTCCATTAACTTAATATGGCTTTGTTGCACAAACCTAGCCTATAAGGTTTATTCAGTCCTATAATTTCAAAATGAATAAACCTACTCCTAAAACTTATCGTACAACCAACTGGTCTTCCTATAATCGCGCTCTCATTAATCG
>NZ_JBWKMK010000091.1:0-2069 GCF_056431365.1 Acinetobacter seohaensis | reverse complement strand
CCTCAATTCCTTCAAGTTGACGTCCAGTGTTTTGCTCGACAGAACTTACCCGGACATACCCTACTTTTTGGCCTTTCACTTTTTCACGCCCCAATTGGATAAAAATGAACAATTTCGTAAATTATAAATCTTTAACACTAAAGTTACATGTTGCTTATGATTAAAAATCATTTAAATGATACATAATTTCATGAACTTTCAGATTGTAACTTTAGGGTGTACTCTAAATTCACATAAAATTTCTTATAAGAATTTCTTTGTAAGTTTCGAGTAAAGTTCTATAAAATCACCTAAATTTTTAATTCATGATTCAAGTTATTGAATATATTTAATTTTAGTTCATTAAATTTTTTTTGATTTTTTGCATAAAAAACTGTAAATTATTAATTAATCACAGCATATATTCTTAATATTGTTGTGAGTCACCGCGAATGCGGTTTGTAGAACACTGTTTTCAATCCAAAGCACATACTGCCCGTGAGTCACCGCGAATGCGGTTTGTAGAGAGATAATTCAGCTCACTTGGATCAACAAAGGGTGAGTCACCGCGAATGCGGTTTGTAGAAAGATAATTCAGCTCACTTGGATCAACAAAGGGTGAGTCACCGCGAATGCGGTTTGTAGAAATATAATCTCAGTGCGTCACCGCGAATGCGGTTTTTGAGTTATCGTATAGGCGATTTTTAGATCCTTTCAAGCCACTGAAAGTTATACTCATTTGTAAGTTATCGCATATGCGATTTTCAGAAAGCCCATTTTAAAAATGGGCTTTTTTGATGGTGAGTTATCGCATGATTTTGAAATTAGTTATTTAAGATTCTCTATAGACATGTCACCTTTCGCTCCAACTCATCAACTGATTTAAATTCCTCACCATAGCAACACTCTGATTTTAGTATTCCAAAGAAGCTCTCCATTGCAGCATTATCTAGGCAGTTGCCTTTAGCCGAATCAACTACACATTCAAAGATTTATTGCTCTTTTAGTATTCATTTATGTTTCTTGTAAGAGTTTTTAAAAGTACATTTAATCATGCTTTTAAGTGTGCTATTGTTCCTGCATTACTTGTAGTAATTCACCCAGACGCCAAACACTATTCTATAGAGACTTAACCATGACTCAATTAATCCATGCGCGAATGACTGCAAGTATTACTGAACTCAAAAAGAGTCCGATGGATACAGTGCTCGCAGGCAAAGGCGAACCTGTCGCAATCCTCAATCGTAATACACCAGCGTTTTACTGTGTTCCGGCTGATCTGTATGAAACGATGATGGAACAACTAGAAGACCTAGAACTGAATAAGATTGCAGATGCTCGTGCGAATCAGAAACGCATTCGAGTAAATATTGATGACCTATAAGTTAGACTTTTTAGAAGAAGCATTAGCAGAATGGAATAAGCTAAATCCAAGTATTAAGCAGCCATTGAAGAAGCAGTTGATCAAGGTTTTGTAGAATCCTCGCATTCCCAAAAACAAGTTGTCAGGATATCCTAACCGCTACAAGATCAAACTTCGTAGTATTGGTTATCGTCTGGTTTATGAAGTCGTTGATGATGAGGTAGTTGTCATCGTGATTGCTGTAGGCAGACGTGAAAACAATGCCGTCTATGATGATGCCAACTCTCGTCATTCATAAATGATGTAATGCCAATAAGCATGATATGCCCATGAATACATTTGTGCTTATGGGCATTTTTTATCTCAGTATCATCTGATTGGATAGTTGTTTATTGCAACTTATTTGAAACTAATTAAGAACTAAAATAAAACCAATATGTAACTAATTTATGGGGTGCTGCTTAATACAGACAGGATTCATTCAGAACATTTAAGCAATCACATACTGCCACAACCAAACCAATAATCACATTACACCTAAAATCACTGCTGCATAGGCGTGTAAAATCAAATAAACAAAGGTAATCCAGCCACTTGCTCCATCGTAAGCGTCCGCTGAACCCCATGCCTATTTTTTAATTTGAGTTGGATTTCCAGCGGTGTGGTAGCAATTCTTCAATCTGAGTCACTTTATGTGTCGGCAACCTTTTCAGCACATCACTTAAAT
>NZ_JBWKMK010000090.1:0-1781 GCF_056431365.1 Acinetobacter seohaensis | reverse complement strand
TTAGCAACAGGAGGTGTTGCTGAATATATATCCATGTTCATGGATTAAGTCCCCACTTGTTTTTAGGTGGGAACTAAATTAAGGCTTATAGGATCGCTTGGTAAGGCTGTGTTAGCCGGATGCTTACTGATGAATTCATGCAGGCGTTTAATGGAATTCAACAATGTGCGGAGCGCAGTGTCGCGTACAAAGAACCTATTGGAAGTATGCTTCTGGCAAAAGGTGGTCTTGGGAAAACAACCCTATGTAATACGATTGTGAGTCAAATGCCACGATCCATCAAAGTAGAAAAAGATCGCAAAAAAACGATTATTCCCGCATTCTATGTTGAGGTTCCTTCACCAGCTACAGTGAAGTCTTTAGCAATAACAATGTTACACAAGCTAGGGGATCCATCGCATCACACAGGCACAACCTCCTACCTAACAGATAGATTAGGCTATTTACTGCAACAATGTGAAACCAAGCTTGTTTTTCTTGATGAGTTTCATCATTTATTTGAACGTAAAGCAACATCTACCCGTTTAAATATTACAGTGAGCAATTGGCTTAAGACTTTAGTCAATGAAACAGGTATAAGCTTTTGTCTCGTTGGTTTACCTGAATTTGCAGAATTCATTCAAGTTGATAGTCAAATCGCGAGGCGATTTCCTTTTCATTATCAATTAAACCCTCTTACTTTAGGCACTCAAACCTCGCCAGGAACACTTTACCCTTTTCTCAAAGAAGTCAGTCACAGGGCATCAGAAATTCAAATTTCGTTTTCGCCAGATTTTGATAACTTTCTATTGAGAGTACAAATATATACAGCAACAAAAGGCTATCATGCTTATGTCATGAGCTTGATACGTGAAAGCATGGCAATTGCCTTGGCAGAAAATAGAAATACCATAACTATCAATGACTTTATTCAGGCTTGGAACCTAGGGATTACATCATTTATCAGTAAACAAATAACCAATCCTTTTGAAATGTCTTTATCAAGCCTAGCTAGTACTCTAAAAAAGGAGTACTCATGACATTAGTTAGCAACCTTCTTATTCATCCCATTCCTTATGATGGCGAATCGGCAGAGAGCTTCTTAGCAAGAGTTGCTGAGCTTAATAGACATTCATCTATCGAGAGATTAATTAATAAAGAGCAGAGTCATTTCTTAGCAAAAAGCGCTCCAAATTGTAAATTAGCAGATCTTCCACGTTTTATGTATGTCTTACAACTACTTAATATAGACCTAAAGCATCAAAGTATTGCTTTTGCAAAAGCTGGCCCCACAAGCCGATCAGCGAGAAAATGGAGTAATCTAGAACTACATGAAGATTTACTAAAATACTACCCTTATTCTTATTGCCCACAATGCATAGAAGAACAGCCATTTTTTAAAAAAATTTGGCTTTTAAGACCCTTATATGCATGCCCTATACACTCTATTTTCCTTGTCGATAAATGTTATCAATGTGGATACTCTATATCGCTTAGCTCAGGAGTGACAAAGTGCAGTCATTGCCATACGCTATTGCAAGATGCACCTAAGATTAAATGTTCTTCAATACGAGTCATTAGATGGTTTGTCGAAATACTTAATCATGATTCAAATGAATTCTTTAAACACTTCACTGCATACTGGCTAGCAATACTTAGCTTTTCTAAGCTTGATAGTAAGCGTCCGCTGAACCCCATGCCTATTTTTTAATTTGAGTTGGATTTCCAGCGGTGTGGTAGCAATTCTTCAATCTGAGTCACTTTATGTGTCGGCAACCTTTTCAGCACATCACTTAAATAGG
>NZ_JBWKMK010000089.1:0-1693 GCF_056431365.1 Acinetobacter seohaensis | reverse complement strand
ATGGAAGGAGGGGAAGTATCCATCGAAAATGGCATTAGGGAAAGCTTTTGGGATTAGTCGTCAGGCGGTATACCGATATTTACAAGTTAGTGAATAGCTTATTGGGATTAGCAACTAAATTTAGTTTGTGGCTAAACAGCGTATAGCCAATGACATTGATGCACCAGATAATCCAGCCAGTCCATAAATTATGACTCAGGAAATGTGCTCCGCGCATCATTTGTGCCCAGCCCATGGCCAACCCTAAAATTACTGCAGCGATCAGAAGAAAATAAGCACGCTTGCGGTTAGAAATGCGATAAACAAAATAACCAGCCATCAACGCAAAACCACTAGATGCATGCCCTCCAGGAAAACAGTGGCCCGCAGTAGCACTAAAATCCCACAAAATCCCGTTATGGGTAGGTATGGTCATATCCCAGGGACAGGCATGGGCCGACTGAGATTTTAAAATTCCGATCGAGGCCGTGGTCAGCACCACCATGCTAAAGAAATAGCCAAATTCCCAGCGCCGCGTATGCCAGTTCTGCCATTTTAGTGATGCCAACCAGGCCAGTAATAATGTGATATACACCAGAATCAGCAGGTCTTTCACATAGCGATGATTGAGTTCTGCCAGTGCCCATTGTTTTCGAAGGGGAAATTGACCATGATCATCGATAAAGGGATAGATGAGCTGTAAGTCCAGCACTCCTCCAATGTCAAAGAAGTTGAGAAGAATCAAAAAACTGAAGATCAAAAGTAAAGTTTGGGTCAGTAAAAACCGGGAACGGTCAGTGATCATTTTTAAGTTGTCCATTTCAGGCAGTAGCAAGAGCAGAGGTCAAATCAAATGACCAGCCAAAATGATGCCCCAGGTCACGGTAATTAAACTAAGTGCTACAAACTGAGCCGCACTGCCCATATCCTTGGCATTTTTAGACAGTTCATGCCGTTCCATGGAAATACGATCTACCACTGCCTCTATCGCTGAGTTAATCAGTTCAATGATCAGCGCCAACAGGCACACGGCGACCATGAGCGCTTGCTCAACTCGGCTAACTGGCATCCAAAAGCTTAGAGGAATCAAAATAAGATTAATCAGCAGGATCTGCCGGAAGGCGGCCTCATTTTGAAAGGCGGTTTTCAAACCAGCCATGGAATAACGGGTAGCATTGAAAATACGTTGTATTCCGGAAGTGCCTTTATAAAGTGAACGATCAGGGGACATAGAAATGATTCAGTTAAGACGAAATTTGATTAATTTAAGTTCTTAACCTTAAAACTCTCTTAAAAATGGATGTCGATTTGATCCGCATTTATCTAATCAGATTTATGATCTAGATGTGTATTTCAATCAGCTTTCATATAAAAAAATTAATTTGAATGGATTGGGGAGAATTCACCTTTTGAATGTTTGTGTAAAAAAGCTGTTTATTTATCATATTCTGAAAATATTTCTTCAATTTCATCCCACTGTGGCAATTTACAATTTTTTTTACTCACTTCGAATTGTAAACCAACACCATCAAGCACACGTTCAAATATGTCAAATGAACCTGTAAAACGGCCATTTTCCATCTCTGATGTCAACGGCATTCTAAAATTGCCCCCTTTTACCTTACAAATGGCAAAGTAAAATTGACCCCTTTGATCTCGTATTAAGTTTCAACCTGGGGCTGAATCCCAATTCTTTTTTTATCCTTCAAACGAT
>NZ_JBWKMK010000088.1:0-1467 GCF_056431365.1 Acinetobacter seohaensis | reverse complement strand
GTCCAGGTGAAAGGAAGTAGGCATGCATCTTAGGCAAATCCGGGGTGCTCTATGCTGAGATCTGATAGCAAGCTGTACTTGTACAGTGAAGTGGCTGATACCCTGCTTCCAGGAAAAGTCTCTAAGCTTCAGTTACACTGGAATCGTACCCGAAACCGACACAGGTGGTCAGGTCGAGTAGACCAAAGCGCTTGAGAGAACTCTGCTGAAGGAACTAGGCAAAATGGTACCGTAACTTCGGGAGAAGGTACGCTGTTGATGGTGATAGGACTCGCTCCTTGAGCTGTCGACAGCCTCAGAAACCAGGCCGCTGCAACTGTTTATTAAAAACATAGCACTCTGCAAACACGAAAGTGGACGTATAGGGTGTGATGCCTGCCCGGTGCTGGAAGGTTAATTGATGGGGTTAGCGTAAGCGAAGCTCTTGATCGAAGCCCCAGTAAACGGCGGCCGTAACTATAACGGTCCTAAGGTAGCGAAATTCCTTGTCGGGTAAGTTCCGACCTGCACGAATGGCATAATGATGGCGGCGCTGTCTCCAGCAGAGGCTCAGTGAAATCGAATTCGCCGTGAAGATGCGGTGTACCCGCGGCTAGACGGAAAGACCCCGTGAACCTTTACTGCAGCTTGACATTGAACTTTGACCTTACTTGTGTAGGATAGGTGGGAGGCTTTGAAACTTGGACGCTAGTCCGAGTGGAGCCGTCCTTGAAATACCACCCTGGTAATGTTGAGGTTCTAACTCTGTCCCGTTATCCGGGACGAGGACCATGTCTGGTGGGTAGTTTGACTGGGGCGGTCTCCTCCTAAAGAGTAACGGAGGAGTACGAAGGTGCGCTCAGCGTGGTCGGAAATCACGCGTAGAGTATAAAGGCAAAAGCGCGCTTAACTGCGAGACCCACAAGTCGAGCAGGTACGAAAGTAGGTCTTAGTGATCCGGTGGTTCTGTATGGAAGGGCCATCGCTCAACGGATAAAAGGTACTCTGGGGATAACAGGCTGATACCGCCCAAGAGTTCATATCGACGGCGGTGTTTGGCACCTCGATGTCGGCTCATCTCATCCTGGGGCTGAAGCAGGTCCCAAGGGTATGGCTGTTCGCCATTTAAAGAGGTACGCGAGCTGGGTTTAGAACGTCGTGAGACAGTTCGGTCCCTATCTACCGTGGGCGCTGGAAATTTGAGAGGATCTGCTCCTAGTACGAGAGGACCAGAGTGGACGAACCTCTGGTGTACCGGTTGTGACGCCAGTCGCATCGCCGGGTAGCTATGTTCGGAAGGGATAACCGCTGAAAGCATCTAAGCGGGAAGCCTACCTCAAGATAAGATTTCCCCGAGGCTTTATGCCTCCTAAAGAGCCGTTGAAGACTACGACGTTGATAGGTTGGATGTGGAAGCATAGCGATATGTGAAGCTGACCAATACTAATTGCTCGTGAGGCTTGACTATACAACACCCAAACAGTTGGG
>NZ_JBWKMK010000087.1:0-1450 GCF_056431365.1 Acinetobacter seohaensis | reverse complement strand
GGAAGCAGATGAAATATTATTGGCGAGATTTTCAAGTCATGACAGCTGATAAAATAGAGCAATGGGTGGAGAGAGTATCAAACCAATTCGGAAAAGAATACATGTTTACTTTTTAATGACAGCTTATTATCTAGCTGTATCAATAATTTCTCGGTATATTTTTTTCTAAAATTTAGGGCTGAAATATAATAATATCTTTCAGCCCTTCTTTTTTGAATATTACTGATCTTCTAAAATATTTTTTATTTCTTTTTCTAATCGTTCTTGAAATTGTTCAAAACTCATATTTTTAAAGAATCTGTTTCTGTTGACATATGGTAAAGCTTCTTTTACTAATTGATCATAAAAAGGGTCATTGACATATTTTGCTAACACTAGACGAGAGATAGCACCTAACCCTGTAATATATTCTTTTTCATCTCCATGATTTAACCATTCATTTAACGTTTTGAGATCACTATGTTTTTTTACATCATAAATTAAAAAATCATAAACTTGTTGTAACACGTGCTGCAATTGTTGTGGATCATTAAAATGAATTGCTTCCCCCTCTATTCCATGAATATTGGGTAAATACTGCAAGGTATGATCATCTATAAAATGTTGGCGTAGTATACGGATTGCTTTTTCTGATGAAATTTGAATATAACTTCCCAAAGCAATTTGGCTATATGCTAAAACATTTTTTTTACTTGAACATAGTATTAATATACCTTCATATATTTGATCATTAAAATCTCGATGATATATAGTTTCGTTAAATTGATTTTTTTTTCTCTGCTTTATAAAATTTAAAGATTCTTTATTTAAATCTAACCACTGATCTGCAAAAATACTGAGCTTCTCTTGTGTTTGTGGTATAGCTTTAAATTGTAATAACTGTTCTCTTGATACTGCTTCGACAGAGCTTAACATCTGTTCAATACTTTTCTGATCGGGGAAAATAACATCCCGACTAAAAAACACATAATGTTTTGCATCAAAAGCAACGAGATTATACTTACGTAGTGTATCAACCAATATTTTATAAAGGTATTTACTTTTTTCCTGTATATATTCGATGACAAAAACATTTGTAGAAAAATTAAAAAAGCCTTTTACATTACTAAAGAACTGGATAATTTCTTCATCAAAGTTTTCTGCAAGTTCAGGTTTGGTGACAATCTGTTCAACATCTAGTAACCAATTTTTTAAGTTTTCACTAAAACCTATTTCTTGGGAATTAATCGCGAAATACTCTGCCTGCTCCAATGTCGAAATTGTCGTTTGAGGATTATGCTGTTTCGGATCCCACACATAAAATAATGCTGACATATTGTTCCTTTGGTAATACCCCCATTTTTAATTGAATTAATGGGTAGAAAATCTAAAGCCTTGTTATTGTTTAAAAATAGGTGGACAACCATTTACTGACATATGAGGTCGTTCATGATTATAAAAGTACTGCCAG
>NZ_JBWKMK010000086.1:0-1419 GCF_056431365.1 Acinetobacter seohaensis | reverse complement strand
CATACGCGCCAACTTAAGGCTTAAACTGTTGAAATATATTATAATTATCGCTTGAAAAATAAAAAAGGTGGTTGTATTTATTAATGCGCTAACACAAAACACAACCACCGTGGCGTATCATGATTCATTTTCAACAGTTATTACAAGTACTTCCTTCAAATATTGAACAAATGGCGATAAATTGTAATGCTTTTCAACGGGCTAGAAAAATTAAATCGCCTTTAGAACTGTTTAAATTACTTATGCTGTA
Source organism: Acinetobacter seohaensis (assembly GCF_056431365.1). Lineage (NCBI taxonomy): Bacteria > Pseudomonadati > Pseudomonadota > Gammaproteobacteria > Moraxellales > Moraxellaceae > Acinetobacter > Acinetobacter seohaensis. Next base: position 1,169 of record NZ_JBWKMK010000086.1, on the reverse strand, counting down.
TTGTGGCCTCGATTTGTCTTTAAGAGCATGCGCTGGAAAATTCACTGAAACTTATTCCGCAATCAGCGACGAAGCCGTAAAAAAGAGATTAATATCTTGTGCTGACTGGATTAAATCACTTTTAAAAGAAACTCTTACCACAGATCATAACCATACAGAAGGCGATTTAAAATTTATAGCTGTAGATGGCTCTACCGTTCAGGAACCAGGTGCGACACAAACGAGCTATAGACTACATCTCGGCATAGATTTGATGGATTTAACGCTCACTGATGCTGTTGTTACAACAGACAAAGTTGGCGAAAAACTTCAGCATTATCAGCTTCGTGAGGGTTATGTCTTTGTGGCTGACCGTGGCTATAGTCGAGTTCAAACCATTATGCCGACAGTCGATCAAGGCGCTGATGTCATTGTCAGATATACACCGAACACCATGCCTCTCTATACATTTAATTCGAATAATCAAAAGCTTAAGATTGATTGGCATCAGCAACTTATATCACGGTCTGAGAAAAATCAGGTGATTGAGTGTTATATGATTTTAGGCGATAAGAGGATCAAGGGTTATGTCCATGCGATAGCTAAAAACACAAAAGTTGCAGAGAATGAACGTCGAGAAATGATGACCTTTGCTAAGAAAAATGGGCGAAAAGTCAGAGCTCAAACACTTTACTTAACGAACTGGATGCTGGTATTTACAACGATTCCGCCGCAGGTTCTTAGTACGCTTCAAGTTCAAAATATTTATAAAGCCAGGTGGCAAATCGAACTATATATAAAACGATTAAAAAGCTTGCTTAACATAGATTTACTAAGGGCTAAAAAAGACGGTAAATTAGCTGAGGTTTATTTACTCGGAAAGCTACTTTACGCAGTTTTAGTAGAGAAAATCTATAAACAACATTATTTTAATCATGGTGTTAGTTTACTCGATAAAAACCGAAACTTAAGTCCTTGGCGGCTAATTCAAGACTTGAATGATCAGATTAAATACAGTTTGTTAGCAGAATATCCAAGCTTTGAAGCCAATCTAGCAAGCAGTATTAAAAGTATGTCGGAGCGGCCTAGGAAGAGGAAATTACAACGATTTACAGATGATATTTCAATGTTATTTAGGAGGCACCAGAGTGTATGAAATATCATCAACATGGCTTAAGTTGGCGCGTATG
>NZ_JBWKMK010000085.1:0-1340 GCF_056431365.1 Acinetobacter seohaensis | reverse complement strand
TTGAATGTGCAAAAGTACAAACAGCTTGAGAAACAAGCTGTTTTACTTGGTCGTATTCGTAGCGAGGTGTGGGCTAAATATGGTGCTATTTCAGGTTTGAATATCAGTGACAGAGCTATTCGTGATGCGTGGATGAAAGAAAGTCGTGACTTTGGTGTTTCTGCAAATGCGTGGAAAGAAACGCTACGTGATTGCATAGGTGATATTAAAGCCTATCGAGAAGCATCAAAAGACAAAGTAAAGCAGGCGATCCGAAAACGCACCTCCTGTAATAATGAACAAAAAAGACTATACACCTTGCTTAAAAAAGATGAATGGATGACTGATAATTTCCTCCATCGTCAAATGCGTAATCACTTTAAGCATGGTGTTAATCACACACATAATCAAATTATTGTTCGTGCGGATATGTGTAAAACTTTTGAGTTAAATGGTCAATGTTGGCTTAAAGTGCCGAGTCTAGTCCCTCGACAAACCATTAAAATTCCACTAAACACCACTGTTGATTTTGCGCCACAAGGCACACTTAGAATCATTCTAAAAAACGGTAATGTTGAAGTTCACTCAACTTATGATGCAGTTGAAACACAGGATTGTGGTCAGGAAACCGTAGGTGTTGATAAAGGTTATTCAGAAGCCTTTGTGGATTCTGATGGTGAAGTATATGGCAATGGTTTAGGTAAATTGATCTCAAGTGAATCAGACTACCTAAATCAAAAGTACAAACGTAGAAATAAGCTCAGAGCGATTTCTAAAGCCAAACCGCACAAGAAACAGAAAATTGAGTTAAATAATCTAGGTCGAAAAAAACTAGATAAGCGACAAGATACTCAAAAAGCAAAGCTCAAAACATTAATATTTACAGCAACTCACAAGTTGGTTGATAAAGCCAAAGTGATTGTTGCGGAAGATTTAACATCCCCAATTCAAAGTAAACGCAACTATGGCAAAAACACCAATAGACGCTTAAATACATGGGCTAAAGGTTTGTTAGCTAATGCCCTAACTTCTATATCTCACCGTAGAGGTTCTACGGTGCATCTAGTCAATTCTGCATATACTTCGCAAAGTGATTCTTTCTTGCATGGCCTTTTAATAGGTACACGTAAGGGAGATCGTTTTCACCGTTTCAATGGGGAAGTTGTGCAAGCTGATTGGAATGCTGCGAGAAACGTGCTTGCAAGATTAAACGACAATGAGATAAGTCGTTATACGCCTTACAAAACTGTAAAGCGTATATTGCAAGAACGGACTGACCGCTACAAGTCGGAACTGACCGACTCAGGCTCTAGTTACACGCTTGGCAACAAGACATTAACAGAGTGCGAATTAGTCCTTGA
>NZ_JBWKMK010000084.1:0-1270 GCF_056431365.1 Acinetobacter seohaensis | reverse complement strand
CCACTGCTGTCCCATAGTTTGCTTTAAATAAAAAAACCTGAGTCCTAACAGTTAAAATATGAGTGCAAACAAACACTTTAACGACCAGGATTCAGGTTTTGTCACATCAGAATACCGTATTTCATGAGCTAATTAAACCTGTTGTGCGACAGGATTTTGAACAACTTGCTAAAGTACACCATGTTGGACAGAAATTTAGAGCGGCTTCCCGGTGGGATCAGTTTATTGCCATATTGATGTCTCAATTCTCTTGTAGGCAAAGTCTGAGAGATATTCAATCCAATTTGGAGTGCCAACAGGAAAAGCTAAGTCATCTCGGAGCAAAGTCTATTCCCCGAAGCACGCTGGCACGAATCAATGAGCAGCAGCCTGCTACCTTGTATCAACAGCTATTTTACAAGTTGCTTAAATACTATGAACACTCAAAAGTAGCTCATAAATTTCGCTTTAAGAATCCCTTGTATTCCTTGGATGCCAGTCATATTGACCTGTCGCTTTCCTTATGTGAATGGGCCAAAGTTCACGACTCAAAAGCCAGCATGAAACTCAGTATAGGATTGAATCACAGCAATGATATTCCTGAGTTTGTTGCAGTTGAAAATGGCAAAGAAAATGACATGGTACAAGGCCGCAAATTCCAGTTTCCTGCTGGCAGCATTGTAGTTTTTGATAAAGGCTATGTCGATTACCAATGGTATGCAAATCTGACTGCTCAAAACATTGGATTTGTCACACGTTTTAGGCCTAAATCTGTGTATCAGGTGATCCAGCAACATCCAGTGCTTGAATCCAAAGGTATTCTAAAAGATGAAACCATTCAGCTGAATAGCGCACATGCCCTAAAAAGAAAAGCCCCAGTGTTAAGAAGAATTGAATATAGAGATCAGCAAAGTGGCAAGCACTTTAGCTTTCTCAGCAATAACTTTCATTTAGCCGCCTCCACCATTGCGGCGATTTATAAAGATCGTTGGAAAGTTGAGCTGTTCTTTAAGGCGATTAAGCAGAATCTCAAATTAAAAGCGTTTCTAGGCCGCAGCAGGAACGCAATTCAGACACAAATCTGGATTGCGATGATCGCCTATTTATTGGTGAGTTTCGCTCGACATTTAGGAAAAACAGGTTGGACAGTTCAACGTTTACTCAGAATAATTCAAGTGAATTTGTTTGAAAGAAGAACTTTAAAAGCTTTATTTTCACCCGATAAAATACCCATAAAACAAGAGGAAGCTCAAATGAGCTTCCTCTTGTGAAAAATTGTGGGACAGCAATG
>NZ_JBWKMK010000083.1:0-1244 GCF_056431365.1 Acinetobacter seohaensis | reverse complement strand
TGAGATACCGTCTTGGTAGTCAATCAGGTTTTGAGATTATTCGACCAATAAATAATCTCTTTGATAGGCAGTCTGATGTTTTAAAACGCCATAACACAGATGTATAAGCTTGCGCATTGCAGCACCTAAAGCACACATTTTATTTTTACCCTGGCTTAATAATCGTTGATATAAAGCTTCAATGTGTGGATTATATTTAATCGCTGTTAATGCTGACATATACAATACTGAGCGTATTTTACTGTCACCTGCTTTTGATAAGTGACTTTGCTTGTTGACTGAACTGCCAGACAACTGATGTACTGGAACCAAACCTACATATGCAGCAGCTTGACTTGCTTTTTCAAACTTGTGCGAATGAAATAACCCCAATAGTAATAAGCCTGATCGTTCACCGATTGAAGGAATAGTTTGCAGTAATTTCAAATCCTGTTTCAATGTTGGATCTTGATCTATGTGATTATTTATTAACTTATCAATATGTTCAAGTTGCTGATTTAAATACTCAATATTCTCTTCAAGTAATTTAATCACAACAACGGAGGTATGAGTGGACTGCGCCTTTTCAAGTCGATTCTTTTCCTGCAATAGACTACCTAGATAGACATCTCGTCTGCCTAGTAAAGCTTTTAATAATCTGACATTTTCAGGTTCAGGCTGCCATATGATTAACTTTGCGGTGTAACCATAACGTGAAAGAGCTTCACTATCAGCTTTATCCGTTTTATTTAGCATGGACATTCCTTTGGCAAAGGCTCTTACTCGTGAAGGATTAGCCACACAAACCTTTACACCTGCATCATATAGATAATATCCCAAATTCTCATGATAAACCGAAGTCGCTTCCATGATTGCTGTCACTTGATCAGGTTCAATTTTAAGAGTGATGAGCCATTTGAGCAGACTGCCAAAGCCACTTTCTGTATTAGTAAATATTTTATTTTTTCTTTTTCCAGTCAAACCTTGAGGGAAAATGCAACAATCTATTTTGGTTTTACTGACATCAATACCTAGCATAATCATGGTGATATTCCTTGAGTTTAAGCTATGATTTTTATCCCATTAACCATCATCTTACCTTGTGAATACAGCATCAAAGTGCTTAGTTACCGTTCAGAGTTGTATGAGGGATAAGGGCAAATTGTAGGTTTTATCTCAGGTTCAAATTTAAGATTTTAGCAGCACTCCAAACTCTACAATTTGCGTATAGTGGTAGCTAATCACTATATCAATCAAGATACAAG
>NZ_JBWKMK010000082.1:0-1239 GCF_056431365.1 Acinetobacter seohaensis | reverse complement strand
TGAATGGGCTGGATCCCTATGCCTATTTAAGTGATGTGCTGAAAAGGTTGCCGACACATAAAGTGACTCAGATTGAAGAATTGCTACCACACCGCTGGAAACCTGAACCGAATTAAAAAATAGGCATAGAGTTCAGCGGACGCTTACTTTCATGCACGATCAGCTTGCTGATGGTCGTAAGTTCCGATTATTGAATGTGATTGATGATTACCGTCGTGAAGGTTTAGCGATTGAGGTAGGGTTCTCATTGCCAGCAATGCGAGTGATTCGAACACTCAATCAGTTACTGGAATATCGGGAAAAGCCTTTAGTGATCCGATGCGACAATGGACCAGAGTTTATCAGTAACGAATTTGTACGTTGGGCAACCGAACAAGGTATTCGTATTGAATATATTCAACCAGGCAAACCACAACAGAATGCATATGTTGAACGTTATAATCGAACCATACGTTATGGTTGGCTGAGCAAACATTTATTTGATACTTTGGATGAAGTGCAAGATGAGGATGGGCTACACCCAGCCAATTCAATAGTGTAGAAGAAGCGAGACAAAAACTTAGTTTACTTCCTGAATTTAAATCAAATGATAAATGCTGTGATATTGTTACTTTTGAAGTAAAGAGCCCCATTCCTGTTCGTGAAGGTTGGGTAGGTCCTTTAAGGTCTCAGCAGACAGGACAATCTTTTAATGGTGGGGCAAAACAATGGGAATTTTTAATAAGTAAGTATGATACAAACATGGAAAACTTTCTTCAATTAGTTCCAGGCTCAAGGAAAAATTTAAAATGACTAGATTTCAAAATCTTAAAGGTGTTGATCCAAATGGCAATATTGTCAACTATATCTCTAATCCACGAAAAGATAAATATGGATATTACTTCTTTCAGTTTAATCAAGAAACATCTCAATATATAGATTTTAAAAATTTTGGTGGTGATCTTGGAAATTGTAAAATATCTTGGGAATATGAAAAAAAATATCATAGTATCGATATTTTCTATTATAAACCTTTGTTTTTAATAGATATTAAACATGATTTACTTTTAATTCCAAGTAGCACACTAAAAGAAATAAGAAGTTATGTACTTGAAACCTATGCTGTCTATAACCCCATACGCGCCAACTTAAGGCTTAAACTGTTGAAATATATTATAATTATCGCTTGAAAAATAAAAAAGGTGGTTGTATTTATTAATGCGCTAACACAAAACACAACCACCGTGGCGTATCATGATT
>NZ_JBWKMK010000081.1:0-1113 GCF_056431365.1 Acinetobacter seohaensis | reverse complement strand
ACGCCATTTTGACGGCCTAAGCCTATCCTGCGATCAAAAAACAAAAGTAAATTTCGCTGTAATTATGGGTTTTATGCCTACTTCCTTTCAAATGCTTTAAGATGCTTTCAAATGCTTTCAAATGCTTTCAAATGCTTTAAACAACGCTTGAAGTTGCTTTAAAATGCTTTCAAATGCTTTAAACAACACTTGAAGTTGCTTTAAAATGCTTTCAAATGATTTAAAATGCTTTCAAATACTTTAAGTTGGTACTAGGGAGCATTTTTATGGCAAGAAAATTACTAAGTATGGATGCTATTCGGTTCATTATTGAATGCAGAAACGATCCATCTCAAGTTTATACATGGCAAGATATAGCTGATTTAGTTCAGGCAAGATTTGATATTAAAGTAAGCGGTCAAGCGGTCGGACAGAGTTATAAAAAATATAAAAATGTTGTGACTGAGATGAATTCTACGAATCCTAAACCTGTATTAGAAAAAGTATTAAAAACTGAAACACAACCAATTAAAACTTTTGACTTTACTAGAAAGATAGCTGAAAAACCGAAATCGACAGGTTTTGATGATTCGATTCCAACGAATGAGGAAATGCAAGAATTCCTGAAACCACAAAGAAGGTAAAGCGATCTGTTCTGTCATAGATGCCTGTGAACCGTATTTTATGGAAAAGTTTGCATGAACAACCCTAAAAGCCTATTTGACGTCAGAGAAAAACTAGCTCAGGCACAAAGAGAAGCAGCTAAAAACCCCGATCACCCTATCAATGATGGGTTAAAGGCACATTTTGAAGAGCGAAAACAAAAGCTGGCTGCCTTAAAATCCAAATAACGTCCGATCGTCCCTTAAATATTCGTTGAGGTCAGCGAGTGTTTTATCTGTTTCATTTCCAATTTTTTAATCAAGAACGAGCCTAAGCCAGCGCAATTCAAACGCTGACACTGTTCAATTCAACTAAAGAAAGTCGTGGAACAATGATCAAGGAATAATCGTGGAACGTGATAAATCATTAAAAAAGCCCATTCGAGGGTGAATGGGCTATAAAACTAGTATCAATACATTGAATTATAACACAATTTAAAAATGATTGCGTATAAGGTGTATTATGTTAATT
>NZ_JBWKMK010000080.1:0-1024 GCF_056431365.1 Acinetobacter seohaensis | reverse complement strand
GGATAAAAATGAACAATTTCGTAAATTATAATTCTATAACACTAAAGTTACATGTTACTTATGATTAAAAATCATTTAAATGATACATAATTTCATGAACTTTCAGATTGTAACTTTAGGGTATACTCTATAGTTACATAATTCGTGATTTAAAGAGACCTAGAAAAAGAGAAATGGTATTTATTTGAGCTAATCAAAGTTGAGAAACTTTAGAATTCTTGCATTAGTCAAATTTTAAGCAGCCAAAAGCTATATTTTATGAGGTTTTAGCCAATTCAAAAATTAAATAAACTATACTTTCGCAAGAGGTCTTTTGATTAAATAATAAGCGTGGAACGTGAAAAATCATAAAAAAAGCCCACCTTGGGGAAGATGGGCTATCAACTAGAAACTACAGCATTGATTTATAAAGATAATTATAACGCATTTCGTATAAGGTGTATTATGTTAATTTTAGGAAATTTAAACATTTACCTTATAATTTAACTGTAGTTCATCCGCATTTTCCCCTCTAATGCCCCAGTTTTCTTTAGGAGTTTCAAATATAGTTATCTCAACATCATTTGAATCAATACCGCATAGATTGTTTATATTTTCGAATAAAGTCTTAATAAATGCTTTTTTAGTCTCTTTTGTTCGTCCATCGAACATGGAAATTTCAATAATTATATAAGATGTACTGCGGTCTGCTGGATATATAAAATTTTTGGATTCTAGTGGAATAAAACGTTGAAACCTTTTTTCTTCAGGGTATTTTAATTCTTTAACTAAAGCCTGATGGATAGCTTTACTTAAATTATCACGATGTAATTCTATAGTTTCATCTAAAGCATAAATTTTTATCTGAGACATTACTTTCTCTAAATTAAAACCCTAATTTTAGCTTAATTCCCCCCTATTTAACATAATGGCTGTTATACGAACAATCTTTGTAATGCATATTGCATTACAATATTCTCATGCATTCAATAAATGGGAAAATGATGGCTACTGTTAATTTCAGGGTCGATGAAGCCCTTAAAGA
>NZ_JBWKMK010000079.1:0-1022 GCF_056431365.1 Acinetobacter seohaensis | reverse complement strand
GGTTTTGTTGCACAAAGATTTAAAAGACAGCACCTGCTTATCTGAACAGAACTCAAGTGACAACTTGGGTATGAGGACGACCTAATTCTGTAAATCTGTTTAATACTGCTATGCGTGCATGAATCTGATTGACCTGACTAGGAAAACTCCTTGCTGTTAATTTATCGCCTAATAATTTGATGCAATGCATCTTGGTTTCGACCAAACTTCGACGATGATAACCAGACCATTTTTTTCAAAGCATTCTTCCTAAACGTTTCACTGTTTTTAATAATTCATTCCGCTCTAAAGATCTCAATTTCTGATCTTTCCATGGTTTTGCATTTTTTCTTGGTGGAATGACCGCATGTGCATCTCGATCTAAAATGACTTGTCTGCAGTACTTCGTATCATAAGCACCGTCGGTAGACCGAATCAATTCGTTCGTCTAAAGGAATTTGAGCAAGTAAATCATCGAGTACTTGTGAATCGCTCATATTATTTGTGGTGAGTTGTACAGCACGTATTTGAAGGGTTTCAGCATCTATAGCAATATGGAGCTTACGCCATTGGCGACGATATTCAGGTCCATGTTTCTTACGTTTCCATTCACCTTCACCTAGAAACTTCAAACCAGTTGAGTCTACGAGTAGATGTAGCCCATCGCTACTTTTTTGATAGCTAATCGCAATATCAATATGTTTTTGTCTTCGACAAAGCGTGCTGTAATCTGGCGCAGTCCAATTTAATCCACACAGTTTAATCAAACTTTGAACAAAACCTGTGACCATGCGTAAAGAGAGTCTGAATAGAGATTTGATCATTAAACAGCATTGAATAGCGGTATCAGAGTAAGTTTGATTTCGACCTTGCTTGCCTTGTGGTTGTGCATACCACTGAGTGTTTGGATCAAACCAAATGGAAATATTACCTCGGTTAATGAGGGCACGATTGTAGGAAGACCAGTTAGTTGTACGATAGATTTTAGGAGCAGGTTTATTCATATTGAAATTATAGGACTGAATAATCTTTCTAGGCTAGGT
>NZ_JBWKMK010000078.1:0-988 GCF_056431365.1 Acinetobacter seohaensis | reverse complement strand
GTCAACGATGTATAACCGGGTGCCGAATGGCGCCTTAGCAGAGGCTTGAGCCGTGTGCTGGGAAACTCGCATGCACGGTTCTTAGGGGGTTGGACGTAGGTAACTGCGTCTGACTACCCGACAATCAAATGCGACCTTGGGCCTTAGGGCGCAAGAACTGGCTGTTTGCTGGCTCGCTGCGCAGCGGCCAGCGAGCGGCGAATATCATGACTTTAATCCAGTCAGCAAAGCTGAATGGCTTGGATCCGTATGCCTATTTAAGTGATGTGCTGAAAAGGCTGCCGACGCATAAAGCGACCCAAATAGAAGAATTACTGCCACATCGCTGGAAATCCAACTCAAATTAAAAAATAGGCATGGGGTTCAGCGGACGCTTACATATGTTTCCTATTTCAGGGGGTATCAATTTTGATGAGTTTGAAAAGGGTGAATTCCAAGATAACACGCTAATTATTTTATCAGGTGAAGCTATTTTTGTTAGATGTATCGGAATATGGATTAAATTTAGAACAAATCTAGACTTAGCTACTTGCTTATATGAGCATTCTGTAACAGATAATAAGTTAAGGTTTTATGATAGTGATAGATTTATGTTCAGACTACTTAATAAAATCATTTATAGGCTCTAAATTTTAATTTTGAGTGTATAAGCCCCCATCAAAGGGGCTTCTAAGTATCACAGCAATTGCAGAACATCTGCCTTTATCTCTGTGACTTCCCGATCTGCGCCGTTTTGGTCTTTCCATTTCCGTGTACGCAATGAACCATCAATATAAACCTTGCTGCCTTTCTTGAGATACCTTTGGGCAATCTCTCCAAGTTTATTGTTAGCGGTAATTCTGTGCCACTCTGTAGCCTCTTTGTAAGCGTCCGCTGAACCCCATGCCTATTTTTTAATTCGGTTCAGGTTTCCAGCGGTGTGGTAGCAATTCTTCAATCTGAGTCACTTTATGTGTCGGCAACCTTTTCAGCACATCACTTAAATAGG
>NZ_JBWKMK010000077.1:0-984 GCF_056431365.1 Acinetobacter seohaensis | reverse complement strand
GCATAGGTATCTACACAATTTCCATGTTTTGCGTTAAATTGAAGAGCATGCTCTTCAATTTTAACATCTCTCGCTTAGATCAGCGCCTTGTCAAACGTTACAACAACCTTGTTCAGTTCAATATGAATCCTCTTGCTTCACTTGCCCCTGCAATCAAAGATATTGCCTCTGCTCAAAAAAATAGTTTCGCAACGACGCAAGCTGTATGGCGGTTTTTAAATAATGATAAAATTTCATTTAAACAATTAAATGAACCTATTCAACAGCTTGCTTGTGATCAGATTAAGACATCGCTGCATCGCTATGCTTTAGTTATTCATGATTGGTCACAAATCCAATATGTGACACATCGTAATAAAACTCAAAAACTCCAAAGGACACATCAGTACGACTCAGGCTATGAATTACAAACGAGCTTACTTGTTGATGCTGCTTCTGGACTTCCTGTTGCTCCATTAGCTCAAACCCTTTCTAGTGCTTCAGGTTGCTATTCGACATTTAATGAGCAACAGACCGAACGTAAAACTCATTTAGACTCCCTTTCTGAACAAATACAAAAAGTTGAACAGTTTCCTCTTGAGAAAACCTGCGTACATATTATTGATCGTGAAGGAGATTCCATTGCTCATCTCAGGGAATTAAGCAGTCATGGTTTTCAATGGCTTATTCGAGCAAAGGAAGGCAATCGGATTGAGCATCAGGGTGAAATATGTAAAGTTGGAGAAGTTGCTGAACGTATCGAAATACAGCAAGTGAAACCCATTTCTTACAAGGGTAATCAACATATGCTTTATGTTGGAGAAACCAATGTTCGGCTTACCCGTGCTGCAAAATCAAATAAAAAAGATTCTTTAGGTCAAAGAGTTGCTCCTCAGAAAGGTGCTGCAATTGAGGCTAGACTGATTATTGCGGTGGTTAAAGATATTAATGATAAGACAGTTGCAAGATGGTCATTGATCAGCAATGTATCAACCGAGATTACCG
>NZ_JBWKMK010000076.1:0-964 GCF_056431365.1 Acinetobacter seohaensis | reverse complement strand
GTGTATTATGTTAATTTTAGAAAATCTTTAGATTAAAAGAAATTTTCCGAATATAAAAATGAGAGAATATGTCATCTGATTAAATTGAGCCTGTGTAACAAATCCTCTAGTTTTTAGTTCTAATAAAAACACTGGTCAAGGTGGCTCAACTCGGCGCTGGCTTTGCAGATGGTGTCTGCGAGAATGCCCTGCAGGGGGTGCGGAGCTGCTATTTCTGGAAGAAGCATATTCACTTGGTAACTAATGGCAACAGTAAGCGACCGTACTACTAAGTCCGGTCCGCTTAGTTCCATTGCGGTAAACGGATTCACGATGGCAACGCCAAGGCCTTGACGCACCATGGCGCAGACAGCCACTGAACTCGTGGTTTCAAGCAAGGTTACGCGATGTACTTTAGCGTCCTCGAACATCGCATCAATGGCGGTTCGATACGGGTCGCCAACCGCGAGGCTGATGAAGCGCTCGCCTGTAAAGTCGCGTGGTTGCAGTCGTGCCTTGCGGCACAGGCTGTGATCACGGGGCAAAACAGCCACTTCATTAACTTTCAGTAAGGGCTGCAAGGTAACTCCAACAGGTGCCTTTTGTGTTTCACTCAACCCCAGGTCAAAACGTTGTTCACTCATGGCTTGTTCCAACCAAGGCGACTCTAAGGGATGTACGCTGACTCCTAGTTCAGGATGTGTATGTGAGAGATATACCAGTGCGCGCGGTACCAAGGCATGGGCCAATGCCGGTAAACACGCAATGCGCAAGCGACCTGTCGCTTGCGTACGCAATTCACTGGCGCGCGCTGCGATCTGTTCCAAGCCTATAAACGAGCGTTCTACTTCCTGCATCAGCGCGAGTGCCCGCACAGTAGGTCTTAATCGGCCACGCACCCGGTCGAAAAGGTTAAACCCCAGTAACTGCTCCAAACGCCCCAGCTCGCGACTCAAAGTAGGCTGGCTTGACGCACACGCGTCGG
>NZ_JBWKMK010000075.1:0-897 GCF_056431365.1 Acinetobacter seohaensis | reverse complement strand
TAGCAACAGGAGGTGTTGCTGAATATATATCCATGTTCATGGATTAAGTCCCCACTTGTTTTTAGGTGGGAACTAAATTAAGGCTTATAGGATCGCTTGGTAAGGCTGTGTTAGCCGGATGCTTACGTTGAGTGTTTAAAGTAAACATGTAAAAAGTTCTTTTAGACCATTAGCCTTAACTTATCTATAGGATAAAACCAAACAAACATATACATGTTTACTTTTTAAGGGCAACTTAGGGTGAGTTCATAATTTTTAAGTTATATCTTCACAAGATGATAAGAGACGTTTTGCATATGCATATGCTCTAACTTTTACCCATGTTTCATTTATCATTAAACACCAAAATAATAAAAATATAATGTGTAGGATGACTAAAACGTAGTATTGAGGAGACAATAAGCTTAGTGAGTTTATATCTACATATTTATCTTTAAATGTAACAACTATTATTAAAAGACTTATTGCTAGTGAAATTAAGATAATTGTTATTGCTGTACTTTTAAAAGCTAATAGATTTCTGCTAAACCCATAATTCATGTTTTCTTTAAGAATTAATGGATATTTTTCGCTATCTCTTGTTTTTTCTCTTAGATAGTTAATTGCTGAAATATAGTATTGATCTGCATCAGTGGGATTAGCTCTTTCTGCTCTTTCACTGACATTCTTAAAGTTTGATACTAATGATACTAATTTTTCTCTATATCTTTGTTTTGTGTATTTATCAAGCTCATTGTCAGAATGACGTAAGATAAGTGTTGTAGGAGCACCCCCCATACGCGCCAACTTAAGCCATGTTGATGATATTTCATACACTCTGGTGCCTCCTAAATAACATTGAAATATCATCTGTAAATCGTTGTAATTTCCTCTTCCTAGGCCGCTCCGACATACTTT
>NZ_JBWKMK010000074.1:0-861 GCF_056431365.1 Acinetobacter seohaensis | reverse complement strand
GGCTTTGTTGCACAAAGATTTGAAATGCAAAGCGCCCCTAATTGAGCCAAATTTAAGGCGTAACTTGGGTAACTGGTCGACCTAATTCCGTAAATCTGTTGAGGACTGCTACACGTGCATGAATCTCATTCACCTGACTAGGAAAGCTTCTTGCCATTAATTTATCGCCTAATAATTTGATGCAATGCATCTTGGTTTCCACCAAACTGCGGCGATGATAGCCTGACCATTTTTTCCATAGTGTCCTGCCTAAACGTTTAACTGTTCGAAGTAATTCATTTCGCGCTAGCGAGCTACTCTTTGTATCTTTCCATGGTTTCGCATTTTTTCTAGGTGGAATCACCGCATGTGCTTGCCGATCTGCAATGACCTGACGGCATTGCTTGGTGTCATAAGCTCCATCGGTATAAACAGAGTCAATCTGCTCATCTTGAGGAATCTGATCGAGTAAATCACCAAGTACTTGTGAATCACTCACATTATTTGTAGTGAGTTGAATAGCGCGTATTTGAAGGGTTTTGGCATCTATACCAATATGAAGTTTACGCCATTGGCGACGATATTCAGGTCCATGTTTCTTGCGTTTCCATTCGCCCTCACCTAGAAACTTCATGCCTGTAGAGTCTATGAGTAGATGCAGCCCATCGCTACTTTTTTGGTAGCTGATTGCAATATCAATATGCTTTTGTCTTCTACAAAGCGTACTGTAATCTGGTGCGGTCCAATTTAATCCACAAAGTTTAATCAGACTTTGCACAAAGCCAGTGACCATACGTAAAGATAGACGGAATAAGGATTTAATCATTAAGCAGCATTGGATAGCTGCGTCGGAGTAGGTTTGATTTCGCCCTTGTTTGCCTT
>NZ_JBWKMK010000073.1:0-806 GCF_056431365.1 Acinetobacter seohaensis | reverse complement strand
TCATGCTCGTATTTTTGATTGAGAATAGAAAGATGCTGAACTTTAGAATCTAATTGCTGATTGGTGACTTCAAGATGTTGAACTTTGGCATCTAATTGTTGATTTGATACTTCCAGATGTTGAACTTTAGAATCTAATTGCTGGTTTGATTTTTCTAATTCTTGATTTGATTCTGCCAGAGACTGATGCTGCATTGCCAACTGCCGGGTAAATTCCAGCAGTTGTTCATGGGTCAGTTGGTTTAAGTCAGGCAGCGTATTCATGACCGCAGTATGCCTGAGGTCATGAGAAGAATGAAATAGAACGTTTGGAGAATAGCAGAATGGAACAGCCTGGTTTAAAGCATCGTCACCACCTGCTGTCGTCCAATGCGCTGCCAGGGCAAACCTTGGATCAGTGCCTGTAACTGTTCCGGGCTGAGGGCCACGGTTTCACCTTGGTGAACTTGAGCCCAGTGAAATTTGCCCTGTTCCAGCCGCCTGGCACACAGCCAGATGCCCAGTCCATCATGTACCAGTACTTTCATGCGATGGCCACGTTTATTACAGAACAGGTAAGCACAATGCGGTTTGATGTAGCCAAAGGCTCTCACCACCTGAGCCATGGTCGTATCCATACCTGCACGCATGTCCATGGGCTGAGTAGACAACCAGATTTCATCAATGCGGATCATGTTGCAAGTGCCTTGAGTAATTCTGCCAAGGCAGGTATTTCTGATGTCTGCCATTTTAGCTGAATATCATTATTCGTATGAGGCACGGTGATACACAACGTGATCCTCTCATCAATAGGTTGGCTGATTGCAG
>NZ_JBWKMK010000072.1:0-777 GCF_056431365.1 Acinetobacter seohaensis | reverse complement strand
TCATGAAATACGGTATTCTGATGTGACAAAACCTGAATCCTGGTCGTTAAAGTGTTTGTTTGCACTCATATTTTAACTGTTAGGACTCAGGTTTTTTTATTTAAAGCAAACTATGGGACAGCAGTGGGTTTAGGCTCTGCTTTTTACTTTTTTATTAGAACAATTTCATATAAAACAATAGATTAAATCTTGTGATTGTATTTTGAAGAATTGCACAGATTTTTATTAAAATAAATTTATGAGATAAAACAGTAGTTTATCTATTTTTGGGTTTATAAAATAAACACTCGAAATATTTCTTTTACAAAAAGCCTTGCATGGCAAAATATTTGGCCTATAATGCACATCCATCGGCGGCGATGTTGATAAAAACTTGTTGAAAAACAATAGCTTGGTTGATTGGTTTAAGATTAATTGAGTTTGTTTTGAGTAGATGGGTTTGAAAATAAAATCAACATTGCATGTTGACTTTCTGGAAATAGAGAGTAGTATAGCCGACCTAGCTTGATGCTGACGAAGCATCGAGAAGAT
Source organism: Acinetobacter seohaensis (assembly GCF_056431365.1). Lineage (NCBI taxonomy): Bacteria > Pseudomonadati > Pseudomonadota > Gammaproteobacteria > Moraxellales > Moraxellaceae > Acinetobacter > Acinetobacter seohaensis. The sequence goes on along the minus strand of NZ_JBWKMK010000072.1, from coordinate 246 downwards.
CATTAAGAGATTATGAAGAACAACTTGTGTGGATTTTTACTGATTGATCGATCGAACATATTTCATTGATTGATTGGTTTAAATTACTCGAAGTTTATTTGAGCGAAATTTAAGTCAGGAAATTGATGAGCCAGATTTGGAAGTTTAGATTAAAACTTCAAAATGATTTTAACTGAAGAGTTTGATCATGGCTCAGATTGAACGCTGGCGGCAGGCTTAACACATGCAAGTCGAGCGGGCGAGGTT
>NZ_JBWKMK010000071.1:0-745 GCF_056431365.1 Acinetobacter seohaensis | reverse complement strand
TTTTTTTTCGATATTTCGTTATAAAAACTAAATGAACATGAAGATTAAAGGCTGAATGTCGGTTTTTATATATCTCACTCATTGAAAAAATATACCTAAAATGTTAGAATCAGCACCATATTAACAGATACACACTCATTAATGAAAATCAACAAAGCGTATAAATTTAGGCTTGAGCCTAATGTCGAGCAAGAGGTTATTTTAAATAATCTCGTTGGCTCTGCACGCTTTGTTTGGAATCAAATATTAGCAATTTCATTTGAAATGTTTGCTCAAAATAAACACATTAATGCGGTGAATCTAGTAAAAAAGATAACAGCACTGAAAAAGAATCCTCAGTTTAGCTTTTTAGATGGAAATTCAAATGCTGTGTCACTTCAACAAAAAGTTCGTGATCTTGCATCAGCATGGGGGAAGTTTTTCAACCCTAAAGAACATGCTCGACTAAAAGAAAAAAAGCGCAAACCTAAGAAACCTAAATTTTTTAAATTGGCTGATGGTACTGAGGTTCAGTTGCGCCCACTTATGCCTAGATTTAAGAAAAAATCAGACGGTTATGATTCCATTCGCCTTGTACAATTCGATAAATACTGTTGGGTTAAAGGAAATAAACTCAAACTCCCTAATGGCGTAGGTGTTATTAAATTCAGGAAGTCGCAAGAGATTCTAGGCACAATAAAAAATGTGACGATCAGTAAGGTGTCAGGACGTTGGTACGTTTCATTCTGTACTGAAACAGAACTTA
>NZ_JBWKMK010000070.1:0-722 GCF_056431365.1 Acinetobacter seohaensis | reverse complement strand
GCACCTACAGTACGACCACCTTCACGGATCGCAAAACGTAGACCTGGGTCCATTGCGATTGGGTGGATTAATTCTACTGACATTTCAACGTTGTCACCTGGCATTACCATTTCAACGCCTTCTTTCAACTGGATTGCACCAGTTACGTCAGTTGTACGGAAATAGAATTGTGGACGGTAACCGTTAAGGAATGGAGTGTGACGACCACCTTCTTCTTTAGAAAGTACGTATACTTCCGCATCGAATTTAGTGTGTGGCTTGATTGTACCTGGTTTAGCAAGTACTTGACCACGTTGTACGTCTTCACGCTTAGTACCACGTAAAAGAACACCACAGTTCTCGCCCGCACGACCTTCGTCAAGAAGTTTACGGAACATTTCTACGCCAGTTACAGTTGTTTTAACTGTGTCTTTGATACCAACGATTTCAACTTCTTCGCCTACTTTCACGATACCAGTTTCTACACGACCAGTTACTACTGTACCACGACCAGAAATAGAGAATACGTCTTCGATTGGCATTAAGAATGCTTGGTCGATTGCACGTACTGGCTCTGGGATGTAAGTATCAAGCGCTTCAACAAGAGCAACTACAGCATCTTCACCATATTGACCTGATTCACCGTTAAGTGCAGCAAGTGCTGAACCACGGATTACTGGAGTGTCGTCGCCTGGGAAGTCGTAAGTAGAAAGAAGTTCACGAACTTCCATTTCAACTAATTC
>NZ_JBWKMK010000069.1:0-707 GCF_056431365.1 Acinetobacter seohaensis | reverse complement strand
GGTAATGAACTTGATCTTAATGTTGTTCATGATGGCCTTATAGCCTAATGCCATAGATAAGTGCGTTTTTCCTACTCCGCTAGCCCCGAGAAACACCACATTTTCTGCTCTAGCAATAAAGCTCAGAGTGAACAGTTCAATCACCTGTGATTTAGGGGCCCCTAGGGCATAATTAAAATCATAGTCTTCCAGGGTTTTGACTTGAGGCAGGCCTGAGAGTTTCATCAGTACCTGCTGGCTGCGCTGTTGCCTGGCAGCATATTCATGCGTCAAGATCGCTTCAACAAAGTCGGCATAACTTCCATCCTGACCTAATGTTTGTTGTGCATGATGTGACCATTGTGATGCGATGGCAGGCAGATTGAGCTTTTGGCAAAGCTGCTCTATACGGTCGTATTGCAGATTCATCAGGAAACTCCCAGCAACTGGTCATATACCGATAAGGGATGCTGCAAACTCTCGTAGGGCATGACATGCTCTGCTGCTGCAACAGGTACAGTGCTGGAACCTGTATCTGATTGCGGTAATGGCGTAAATTTTTGCTGCTCCTGTTGCAGTCGAACAGCCGGTTTTTCTTGCGTGGTGGCATGAATCCGCTGATTGGCGGTTTCATGCAGCCACCGGCCAATGTGGGCATTGGCGACATCAACATCTAACAGTAAACCCGAAGTCTTCAGGCTTGCTTTCAATGGCACAATAAAGCTTGA
>NZ_JBWKMK010000068.1:0-698 GCF_056431365.1 Acinetobacter seohaensis | reverse complement strand
GGAAGCAGATGAAATATTATTGGCGAGATTTTCAAGTCATGACAGCTGATAAAATAGAGCAATGGGTGGAGAGAGTATCAAACCAATTCGGAAAAGAATACATGTTTACTTTTTAATGACAGCTTAACTACCTTAAACATTCCAAATTTAAGATACAACTTGGGTATGAGGTCGACCTAATTCTGTGAATTTATTCAAGACTGCTATGCGTGCATGAATCTCATTCACCTGACTAGGAAAACTCCTTGATGTTAATTTATCGGCACTGTTGCAAATAGGGACCTAAGTCGATAATTTGGTTTTGATGAACATCAAATTCAGCACTCAAGTCAGCAAGTGTTTTTTCTGCTTTAATTGCAGCAAGTGTTACCTTTGCTTTAAAGTCGTTTGAATGATTTCTTCTTGGTTTTACGTGCCATAAAATACTCCATTTATTAATGTTTATAACATCATTTGAGGAGCAGGATATCATTTAAGCTGTCATTAAAAAGTAAACATGTATTCTTTTCCGAATTGGTTTGATACTCTCTCCACCCATTGCTCTATTTTATCAGCTGTCATGACTTGAAAGTCTCGCCAATAATATTTCATCTGCTTCCATACCATCTCGATTCGATTTAACTCAGGGCTATAAGCTGGAATAAAATACAAATTCGTCGAAAAGTTACTTTTAAGTAGCTCTCTGTAATCAGCCATCT
>NZ_JBWKMK010000067.1:0-626 GCF_056431365.1 Acinetobacter seohaensis | reverse complement strand
TTACACCGTGACAGCCTATGGAATTGAGGTAATCCCTAAAGCAAATGTTTTAGGTTCTTGATGGTGAAGTAGGAATTAAACATCAAACCCACATTGAGTAGGTTTGAGTAGGTTTTAAATAACGGTTAAATCTCATCATATTTCGTAGAATATGCATTGTGTATGTTCCATACTTATAAGACACATTCGTAATAGTTTTAATCTTTAGTTTATCTTAACAATAACCACGCAAAGAAATTTAAGTCACTCTCTGCGTTTGTTTATTTTTACTTATCAATCTTGCACCACAGCATAGTTGTATGACACCCCCACCCTGAATAAAAGTAAGACAGCATAGCTACCAAGCAAGAAGTTTTGAATTTAAAACTCAGTGTGATTTTTAAACGCAGATTCAAATCTCAAGTGCAACACATTTGTAGTTAGTTGAAAAAGTTAGGTGTATTCATAGAATCATTAGACTTTTTCAACCCGCAATTGGAAAGCACACAATGAAGAAATTCACCCAACTTTCTCAAGATGAAAGATACGAAATTTATGCTACTTTGAAAAGTAAAAGTTCAATCGCTACCCTTGCTCGGGAGTTAGGACGTTCACGATCAACCATCTACCGTGAATTAAAAAGAAAT
>NZ_JBWKMK010000066.1:0-624 GCF_056431365.1 Acinetobacter seohaensis | reverse complement strand
TTACACCGTGACAGCCTATGGAATTGAGGTAATCCCTAAAGCAAATGTTTTAGGTTCTTGATGGTGAAGTAGGAATTAAACATCAAACCCACATTGAGTAGGTTTGAGTAGGTTTTAAATAACGGTTTCCAGATCATTTCAAAATCGTGGTTTCAGATGCCTCAGCCTATAAACAATTTGGAAATTCTGTTGCTATTCCAGCGATACAGGCAACTGCAAAAGAAATATTAAAAGCATTGAAGATTGGTGAGTATGATTACAGCAAATAAGGGGGAATGGAGTGAACTCTATATTTAAATATTACACATCAACTCTTAATTCAGTTAAAGATATTTTTAATGAAATTTCTTATGAAAATCCAATGAAATATTCTTTTGAACATCAGCATCCTTTTTATCAGTTTAAAATTAAAAAATTATTGTGTGAAATAGCAATTGGAATGATGCCTGGTACAGTTTGGACAGGTAACGAAATTGATTCTACAGGTGGATATTTAGTAAGGCTCTAGACTAGCAGAATAGATATGTTAGTCTAGAATCATGATAGAAAACAGTAAATTAAGTCACTATAAGATTAAAAAAATTATTCAGTGCTTTTGCATTGATATTCCTGCTTCTAAAACAG
>NZ_JBWKMK010000065.1:0-623 GCF_056431365.1 Acinetobacter seohaensis | reverse complement strand
CTTTTTTTATGATTTTTCACGTTCCACGCCTATTATTTAAGCAATGTTTCACAACTTTGATTAGCTCCAGTAAATAATTAAAACCTAGATAATAAGAACCGAGCGAGTGTCTACGAGCGATTGAGCATCATCAAAATTTCGCCCTCGCCTTTTCTCTGATTACAAGCTCCCTTTCGATTTTAAACGGTAGGTACAGAGCATCCCGAATGGGTGCGAACTTTGGAGCTTTTGCTTTTCAAAAAGTATGAGCGAAGCGAATACATTACAAATGCTTTTGCTTTTAGATTTCACAAACAGTATTAACCAAAAACTGCCCCACGAAGCGAGGAACGAGCTTCAATAGAGTACGAGCTTTAGCGAGTACATAGGGCAGTTTTAAGCACTCCCCTCTTTTTAATAATTTTTAATTTTTTAATTTTTAGCCTCTGTAATCAATTGATAAATAATGATAAAAATAAGGATAAGTACACCTTTATCTTGCAATAAGTACACCTTTATCTTGCAATAAGTACACCTTTATCTTGCAATAAGTACACCTTTATCTTGCAAAGTGACACTTAATAAAATAGAGTGTACTTATATACTTAAAAAATATGTGTGCTTATGAAAAAAGAACTAGTCGT
>NZ_JBWKMK010000064.1:0-586 GCF_056431365.1 Acinetobacter seohaensis | reverse complement strand
GGCTTTGTTGCACAAACCTAGCCTATAAGGTTTATTCAGTCCTATAATTTCAAAATGAATAAACCTACTCCTAAAACTTATCGTACAACCAACTGGTCTTCCTATAATCGCGCTCTCATTAATCGGGGCAACATTTCCATTTGGTTTGATCCAAACACTCAGTGGTATGCACAACCACAAAACAAGCAAGGTCGAAATCAAACTTACTCCGATACGGCTATTCAATGCTGTTTAATGATCAAATCTTTATTTAGACTCTCTTTACGCATGGTCACGGGTTTTGTTCAAAGTCTGATTAAACTTTGTGGATTAAATTGGACCGCACCAGATTACAGTACGCTTTGTCGAAGACAAAAACATATTGATATTGCGATTAGCTATCAAAAAAGTAGTGATGGGCTACATCTACTCGTCGACTCAACTGGCTTAAAGTTTCTAGGTGAAGGTGAGTGGAAACGTAAGAAACATGGACCTGAATATCGTCGCCAATGGCGTAAACTTCATATTGGTATAGATGCTAAAACCCTACAAATACGAGCAGTTCAGCTTACAACCAATAATGTCAGTGATTCACAGGTGCTTGGTG
>NZ_JBWKMK010000063.1:0-586 GCF_056431365.1 Acinetobacter seohaensis | reverse complement strand
GTGTATTATGTTAATTTTAGTTTAATTAACAATTTACATTAGCACTTCATGCTTCTATCCCTCATAAAAAATTTACCTTAATCTTTAGCATTGAATGTTTCTATATACAAACTTCGCTCTAATTCTTGATTATAAATTTTTGAAGCAATGCAACACTCTTGCAAAAAATCAATAAAAGCATCATGAACATTTCTTTTCATTGGATCCTTAAGACAAGAATGTAATTTTTCTAACCTTTTAAGAACCCTTGGTTCATCGTGAAAAATTGCAATTACTTGGTTCATAGCACTAGAAAACTGTTCACCTTGAATAGAAAACCTATGTCCTAATAATTGCCTAGTAAGATCAATTTTTAATTTTCTCTTCTCCATCCTATTCATGTAAATAAGAGAAAGGATAGAGCCCAAAATTCCGGATAATAAGGAGGCAAATATTGTTATAAATATTAAGGTGTAACTCATTAACTAATTTTCATCCAAAAAGTTGTTTATCACATCTAAGATAAACTTCTTATTCGCAGTTTAAAATGTAAATTTTGAGCCATTTAACATAATGGTGGTTATACGCAATACACTTGTATATTAAT
>NZ_JBWKMK010000062.1:0-578 GCF_056431365.1 Acinetobacter seohaensis | reverse complement strand
TTGACATACTCCCACCACTTTCGTTTTCACTCAAGTGGGGGATTCTAAAAGCAAAGCTCTTAGGCGACTTCCTCACGGATTTCGCTTGCTTTCTGCTTCTTAGGGCGACCTTTACCGCATCCACCCTCCACAGACAAAACGGCATGTCCTGCCGACAATATATTACGAGATGCGTTTAAATCCGCATTCGCAACATAACCGCATCCGACACACTCAAATTTAGCTTGAGTTTGTCGGTTTTCTTTTGCTACATGACCACATTCACAGCAGGTTTGACTTGTGTACTTCGGATCAACTTTTACAAGTAATCCACCTCGCCATTGTTGCTTATATTCCAACATACTAACGAGCATGCCCCAACCTTGATCTAGGATTGATTTGTTTAAGCCTGACTTAGCTTTTACATTCTTTCCTTGATTTTCGATTGTGCCACTTGCTGACTTCGACATATTTGCTACTTTTAAATCCTCAACAGCAATCATTGCGTGGTTTTTGCTGAGCGTTGTAGTGATTTTTTGCAAGTAGTCATGACGAATATTGGCAATGTGATGATGTAGTTTATTGATTTTAAAATTCAG
>NZ_JBWKMK010000061.1:0-577 GCF_056431365.1 Acinetobacter seohaensis | reverse complement strand
CCTATTTAAGTGATGTGCTGAAAAGGTTGCCGACACATAAAGTGACTCAGATTGAAGAATTGCTACCACACCGCTGGAAATCCAACTCAAATTAAAAAATAGGCATGGGGTTCAGCGGACGCTTACTGAGCTACAAGCCAAATGGATATTGAAAAATCCTTCTCCCTGTGGGAGAAGGATTAAGTGAAGGGGATTATCGTCTTAAATAGGACTGATCAAAGACTGCTATTAATGCTTAAAAACGCATACCAAAACCTGCATAGGCAATCACTGGATTCACTTCAATATCTGCTTTAGAGTGAATTAATTCGCCGTGTTTGGCATCGGTCACCGTAATGGTGGTTTCATTTTTAAGGTGTGCATAAGATAGTGAGCCAACTGCAAACCATTTTTCATTGAAGTCATAGGTAAAACCTACAGTCGCAACTGGCGCAAACGCATCGGTCGCATCGGCTTTGTTGCACAAAGATTTGAAATGCAAAGCGCCCCTAATTGAGCCAAATTTAAGGCGTAACTTGGGTAAGTGGTCGACCTAATTCCGTAAATCTGTTAAGAACTGCTACACGTGCATGGATCT
>NZ_JBWKMK010000060.1:0-572 GCF_056431365.1 Acinetobacter seohaensis | reverse complement strand
ACGTGTAAACGCAGCTCATCCTGAATGGATTCCTGCTGTTGTGCTCTACCAGGAAATTTTAGGGTTGGGATATCCAGGAAAGATCAGGATCTTGAGGGAATATCTTGCAACATTAAAACCAGTTGCTAAACCGGAACCGATCATTCGTTTTGAAACCCAACCTGGCCAACAAATGCAGGTGGATTTCACCACGATTCGACGCAACAACACGACTTTGAAAGCCTTTGTCGCAACATTAGGGTATTCCAGAGCGACTTTCGTGAAATTTTATGATCATGAACGTACGGATGCATGGATCGATGGTCTAGAAAATGCATTTCAGTTCTTTGCAGGAGTACCTCAAGAAATCCTGTTTGATAACGCTAAAACGATCATGATTGAACGGGATGCCTATCAGGAGGGGCAGCATAAATGGAACCCCAAACTGCTCGACTGCGCCAAGAAGTACAGCTTTCGTCCTCGCGTATGTAAGCCCTACCGTGCACAGACCAAAGGCAAAGTTGAACGCTTTAATGGATACCTCAAATCAAGCTTTATTGTGCCATTGAAAGCAAGCCTGAAGACTTCGGGTT
>NZ_JBWKMK010000059.1:0-562 GCF_056431365.1 Acinetobacter seohaensis | reverse complement strand
GGGTTAATAACTGCTAGTTGAAATCTACCTATTTCTATATTATTATATACAAATGAGTAGATATGTTAGTATTGGCGTTGCAGCTAAAACACTGGGTGTTTCCATCCAAACCCTAAGAAGATGGGATGAGGAAGGCACTTTAGTCGCAGATAGAACCCCAAAAAATCACAGACGTTACGATCTAAGCAAGATCACACCTGAACTTATCCATGATCTATCAATTCAGAACAGCCGAAAAACTATTGCTTATGCAAGAGTATCTAGTCACGATCAAAAGGCTGATCTTGAGCGACAAAAACAAGTTTTGGAAATGTACTGTGCCAAGCAGGGATGGACATTTGAGATTATTAGTGATTTAGGCTCAGGGATGAATTATCACAAAAAAGGGCTTAAGGCTCTTTTGGATGGAATTATTAATAATGAAATTGGTCGATTGGTTTTAACCCACAAAGATCGATTATTACGTTTTGGTGCTGAATTGGTTTTTGCTTTATGTGAAGCTCGGAATGTTGAAATTGTAATTATTAATCAGGGTGAAAATTTGAGTTTTGAGGAGGAACTG
>NZ_JBWKMK010000058.1:0-539 GCF_056431365.1 Acinetobacter seohaensis | reverse complement strand
GAAGGCTTTTGATGCTGATGTAGTAGAATGGTTAAGTTCACAAGATAATGAAACAAAACAACATATTAACGATATGGTTCGCCATGTTATGGCATTAAAACGCGCTTGATTAGGGATTTAGTCATGATTCGATATGACTTCCCTTTTTTGTCTTAATGTCTGATTGATCAAAGAAAAAGCCCATTCAGTATTGAAACTAAATGGGCTTTCGCTTTATATTCAGCGGTACGCAGTTATTTGATGTATCGACCATCGAATAACGAAGATCATAAGGTTTGGCGACCGTTATGATTTCACACTAAGGCTTGTACCTGAACTCTATTTTCACAATAAAAAGTGTTTAGTTCAAGACCCAAAATGATAAGTCTTCGTTAATCCGTGTTTTAAATCATCAAATAAGCATCATAGATCGAGCTTTGCCTGCTTCTGCGTGTCCGTTTTACGGATTGGCATGCGTTGCATGTGGAGGGAATAAGTGTCACTGGTGCAACGTAGCGATAGTCGAAAGGCTAAACCGCTACAGGGGAATCTCACAAAAG
>NZ_JBWKMK010000057.1:0-527 GCF_056431365.1 Acinetobacter seohaensis | reverse complement strand
TAAAATTTATGACTACAAATCACCAGACATCCATCGCATCTCTTGCGAAAAAACGAAGAACATACAGTGCTGAATTTAAACAGCAGATCGTTCAGGCTTGTAAAGCACCGGACGTTTCAATTGCTTCGGTCGCTTTGCAACATGGATTGAATACAAATCTTGTATCCAAATGGATTCGCTTAATTGATGGTAAGCCAGGGAATGATCGCTCACCACTACCGAATAAACCTGCATTTATTGCCTTATCTTGCTCTGCACCATTAGATCCTACTCCTACTGACATGTTAACGGTTCAAATTACTTTACCCCACTCAAAAGCAGAAATTGGCTTGAAATGGCAAGTATCAGAAATATCTGCTTTAGCAGAATTACTCAAGGCACTTGCAACATGATCCGCATTGATGAAATCTGGCTTTCTACCCAACCTCTGGATATGCGAGCAGGGATGGATACTGTCATGGCTCAGGTGGTGAGAGCCTTTGGCTACATTAAACCGCATTGTGCTTACCTGTTCTGTAATAAACGTG
>NZ_JBWKMK010000056.1:0-523 GCF_056431365.1 Acinetobacter seohaensis | reverse complement strand
GGATTGTACTGTGTAGTGGCATAGGCCCAGACATAACCTTTCTTCGGTTTTTTATCATTCTCACCCATCCGCATGATGGTGACCGGCGTTTCATCGGCATGGATCACCCGCTGTTGCAGCACCACCTGTTTTAAGGCATTGGCCAGAGGTTCCAGTTCCACACCGCAGCGACCAATCCAGTCAGATAACGTGGATCTGGACAGATCAATGCCAGCCCGCTGATAGATCAGGCGCTGACGGTACAGCGGCAAATGATCGGCATACTTCGATACCAGCACATGGCTGAGCAGTTCAGGACTGGCAATACCTTTATCAATCACATAGGCGGGCATCGCTTGCTGAGTCAGGGTGTCGCACTGATCACAGACCCATTTGCCACGTACATGCTGTTCCTTATAGAACTGTGCCGGTCTGAAATGCAGTTTTTCACTGATATCTTCGCCGATACGACGTAACTGGCAGCCACAACTGCATTGGGTTGATGCAGGTTCATGCTCAATACGGATGGTGTGTAGATGATCTG
>NZ_JBWKMK010000055.1:0-519 GCF_056431365.1 Acinetobacter seohaensis | reverse complement strand
CTGGTAAACAAGTCGGACACCAGCTTTTAATAATTTTATTTTATAGCAGCCTGCAAGATCACCTTTAAGCATATTCTTTGGAATATGTGGTTGCTCTATTACCTTAGCTAATTTTTTCTTGAATTGATCTCGTATAGCACTAGGAAGCTTTTCCCATTCTGCAGTGAAGTCCTTATGACGTAAAAGCTTATAAGTCATCTAATGTGACTTCCTCGAACATCTCTTTAGGATCATTAACACGTTTGCGAACAAGAGCTAATAAATCAGCATCTTCCTCTGAGAGTAAAGCTTTTTGTACTGGAAGCTTTCCAGTCGTAGCAATATATTCAAGAATATTAGTAAAGAACTCAGTAGGTGCAATTCCTTGTTCTTTTAGGATGGAATAAGACTTTTCTTTAAGGGCTTCATCGACCCTGAAATTAACAGTAGCCATCATTTTCCCATTTATTGAATGCATGAGAATATTGTAATGCAATATGCATTACAAAGATTGTTCGTATAACAGCCATTATGTTAAAT
>NZ_JBWKMK010000054.1:0-512 GCF_056431365.1 Acinetobacter seohaensis | reverse complement strand
TAGTTGCTGGGTATAGACCCGAAACCGGGTGATCTATCCATGAGCAGGTTGAAGGTTGGGTAACACTAACTGGAGGACCGAACCCACTGTCGTTGAAAAGCCAGGGGATGACTTGTGGATAGGGGTGAAAGGCTAATCAAACTCGGTGATAGCTGGTTCTCCCCGAAAGCTATTTAGGTAGCGCCTCGGACGAATACCATTGGGGGTAGAGCACTGTTTCGGCTAGGGGGTCATCCCGACTTACCAAACCGATGCAAACTCCGAATACCAATGAGTACTATCCGGGAGACAGACTGCGGGTGCTAACGTCCGTAGTCAAGAGGAAAACAATCCAGACCGCCAGCTAAGGCCCCAAAATCATAGTTAAGTGGGAAACGATGTGGGAAGGCATAGACAGCTAGGAGGTTGGCTTAGAAGCAGCCACCCTTTAAAGAAAGCGTAATAGCTCACTAGTCGAGTCGGCCTGCGCGGAAGATGTAACGGGGCTAAAACTATGTGCCGAAGCTGCGGAT
>NZ_JBWKMK010000053.1:0-503 GCF_056431365.1 Acinetobacter seohaensis | reverse complement strand
ATGTTGCCATTCACCCGTTAAGTAACACCAACAGAAGCTTATAGCTAACACCGCAATCAATTTTTTCACTCGTCTAGGGTCTGTCAAGCGCGTATTTTCAAGATTAAACCCGCGTCCTTTGAGACAACTGAATAAGGTTTCAATTTCCCAGCGTAATGCATAATCCTGAATAGCATTGGCATTAAACTGAGGAGAAACGACGAGTAAAAGCTCTCCATTTTCTAACTGTAGTGCACTTATATATAGTTTCACCCGACCAACCAAAATCCGTCGTTTACGACATTCAATTTGACCAACTTTAAGATGGCGAAATAAATCACTAATTTTATGATTCTTTCCTAAATGATTGGTGACAATGAAGTTTTTTTAACACGAATGCAGAAGTTGATGTCTTGTTCAATTAACCATGTAAACCACTGCTCACCGATAAACTCTCTGTCTGCGAACACATTCACAATACGGTCTTTACCAAAAATGGCTATAAAGCGTTGAATCAAAGCAAT
>NZ_JBWKMK010000052.1:0-500 GCF_056431365.1 Acinetobacter seohaensis | reverse complement strand
GGCTTTGTTGCACAAAGATTTGAAATGCAAAGCGCCCCTAATTGAGCCAAATTTAAGGCGTAACTTGGGTAAGTGGTCGACCTAATTCCGTAAATCTGTTAAGAACTGCTACACGTGCATGGATCTCATTCACTTGGCTATCAAAACTCCTTGCACTGAGTTTATCTCCTAATAATTTGATGCAATGCATCTTAGTTTCAACCAAACTTCGCCGATGATAGCCTGACCATTTTTTCCATAGTGTCCTGCCTAAACGCTTAACTGTTCGAAGTAATTCATTTCGCTCTAGCGAGCTACTCTTTGTATCTTTCCATGGTTTCGCATTTTTTCTAGGTGGAATCACCGCATGCCCTTGCCGATCTGCAATGACCTGACGGCATTGCTTGGTGTCATAAGCTCCATCGGTATAAACAGAGTCAATCTGCTCATCTTGTGGAATCTGATTAAGTAAATCACCAAGCACCTGTGAATCACTGACATTATTGGTTGTAAGCTGAACT
>NZ_JBWKMK010000051.1:0-127824 GCF_056431365.1 Acinetobacter seohaensis | reverse complement strand
GGAAGCAGATGAAATATTATTGGCGAGATTTTCAAGTCATGACAGCTGATAAAATAGAGCAATGGGTGGAGAGAGTATCAAACCAATTCGGAAAAGAATACATGTTTACTTTTTAATGACAGCTTAAATAAAAGAAAACTTTTACCCATTAATGTAGAGATTCTAACCAATTCAGAACACAATAAATTATTTACTGAAGTGATAATTGATAATGAACAAAAAACAAAAGTGGATATAACTAAGTTTCTCAAGGAGAAACGACTTAATTATTTTAAAGATGGATTCCCTCGTGAAGGAAAAATTGTATATAGATCTAAATACAGAAAATCATATACAAGAGAAAATACAAATACAATCTATCAAAATATCTTAAAAGAGTATTGTCAATTTGACATTACGCCAATCCTAACCAACACAGGCTACCGCTATTATGTTGATTTAAAAGCAGCTGATTTACCTCATCTATCCTACACGTTGTTATCCATGTTTTATCTTGGCACGGTAGCACGTTACAGACCTAGTGAAGCCAATGAACTATTGCAGGGTACGTTAAGACCTGTAGTAAGTGAGTTTGTAAATATTTCACCCAATCAATTCCTTTATCAATTATGTTCTATCTTATTAGAAAAAGAATGCGTAATGCCTTTTTCATCTATTACCCCTATGAGTACTATATAAATCAGGAATAAACACCTCCAAAGAATACTATAGGCATTTCACTTCAGATTCCCTATACTCAACCTAACAACACTCAACAAGAAAACGAGCTTATGAAACTTAAAACACTCATTTTATCGGGTTTAACTTGCCTTTCTCTTAGTGCGTGTACTTCTGCACCTGTTATTCCGCAGCTTACTGCAGGTGTTTTACAAGAAGTGAAAAATATTGAAGTTTACCCAGACACTGTCAATAACAGCGCCAAACTCACAAAATTTATTGATAAATGCGTGATCGAATTTACAGGCACACTGCAAGCAGGTCGTTCTATTGAACAATGGGCATTTAAAGGCAATGCATTAATTTCAGCTGGTTCTGCAACATTTGCACAAGATGGGACTAGCATAGCAACTCACTTTGACTTGCATGATGCAACTGTGCAAAAGAACTTCATCACCTTACGCAACCATTTTCATAAAGATGCGCTTGCACAATGCAACTAAGCTAAAAACAGCTTTGAATGTATCTTGATGTAGCAAGATTGTTGGACTTTCAATATAAATACAGCATCGCTTGATATTTCAAACTAAGATGATAAAAGCAGTGTAGCCATTGCTGCCCTGCTTTAACAACTCTCCAGAGTAACAAGACCCACAATTTTATGTGGGTCTTCTTCTTTAAGTCTGAAACTCTGCCATAGTTTCAAGCACTTTAAAGTCTCAAACACTGTAAATTTCACCTAAAAACACATCATACTTGCGAAAAATAAACACTGCAGATCATCTAGGCTTTATACAATGCAGTACATTCCATTCAAAACCTTTCAACGACCAGTATTCGGCATCCTAAGAGGCACAGCACAATGAAAAAGATCAATATCAGCATTTGTATTGGACTATTGTTCAGTAGTGCTTCGGTGTGGGCACAAAGTAGTGCTGCACAAACTCAAAGTAATAAACCAATTCAGCCTTATGCAGACAATCCAAACCTCTTACATGTTTGGGCATATAAAACTCAGGAAGGTGTGATTCAGGCAGCACAAAAAGTCGGTGAAGTAACCGAAAAAGGTATTGAAAAAATTCGCCCATCGGCACATCAAGCTTTAGACAACGCCAAACAATTGGGCAGTCAGGGTGCGGCTCAAGCCAAACATACTGGGCAGCAACTTGCCAACAATGTAAATACTAAAATTCAGGAAACCAAAGAAGTGATTACAGGACAAAGTGATCATGCCGTGCCTATCTATCAAGCACCATTAAGCGCGCCTTCGCAGAATATCGCCCCTGCAGCCACCATTGCCGCACCTACTCAAGAAGCACAGACTCAGACTCCACCAAGTACAGATACTGAAGAAGAAATTAAAGTGATTAAGCTATAATTTTTTTGATTTATTGGTTTGCTCAAAATTATAAAAACAACTCAGTGCAAATAAAAAAGCCTGCATTTAATCTGCAGGCTTATTCATGTGATAGCGTATCGATTTTTGAATTTGTCGGAATACATAAGCGCCTAATCCCAACAATACCAACAAACCTAAAGCAAAAAATAGATAAGCCTTCGGCTCAGGCGCATCTGCAAACAAAGTCGCAGATAAAATGAAACTGGACAGCAAAACAAGCACAGCAGGCATCAACAACTTGGTCATACATACTACCCTTGGAATGATCAACAAAACCATGTTTTAAGATCATCTTAGCCCAATGGCAAAACAATACAAGTGTCTAAAATTCAAACCTTCTAAATAATGGATCAAACTTTGCAGCTTACTGTTCCAGTTCTAGGGTAAATTTGGCAGTATCTGGCAAATCTTCCACAAAGTCGTTGCCGCCAAACTCATCACTGCTCAGGTTCAAATCTTTATAGCTCAACACAAAATAGTCGCTATATTTTTTCAATATTAATGGGTGCATGCCTGCAGCAAGTGCATCTTGTTCTTTGCATAGTTTCATGACATGACGATCATTCATACTAATTAAATAGCGTTCATCATTCAGATAAATTTGCACCAAACCACTGCCCTTTGCATAAATCGGAATCAGGAATTTATGGTTTAAGGCAATTGCATGTGCGGCATAGCTCTCAATTTTTTGGCTGATGATGTTAAACACCAAACCATGACCAAAATGGTCGAGCAAGACATTACGATTTTCATACGGTAACTGAATTTGTAAGCCAAGTTTGTTTAAATCGTGCTGATCGACCTGTTTATTGCTAAGCAAGGAGCGAATCAGGTTTTGTTTCAACTTGGCATCAAAAAAGTTACTGTCTAGCTGTAAGTTATTGTATTTTAAAATACGACCTAAAGACCAGCGATGGTTCGGCAAGACATTTTCAATCACTTTACGATAGTAAAACTTGCTGTTTTTTTTCACCTTGCGAATTTTTTGGTAAAAGAACGGCGCATCAAAAGGATGGGTTAAAAAGTCATTCAGTAATTCAGAGTTGGCTAAAATCGCAATTGCATCATGCCCTGTAAATGGCAAATGTAAGGTATGTAAATGCGGAATTAAAGGCTGAATTTTTAAATAATGCCCACGATCTTCAGCATAATATTGGTCATAGACCACAATATATTCACGCTGTGCCGATACATCTTGCGCTTGAATGCGCATATTGGCATTTAAGTCTGCATGATAAAACATGTTATAGCGTGGGTCATGAATATCTTCAGGGTCAATTGAATATTGCGGCACCAAAGCCACAATGCGGTTTAAATCCAGCAAATTGGAATATTTAATTGCCGCATAGCCACCCATTGAGCCGCCATAGCCCACGCGAATTTTAAACGGAGCAATCAGGTCTTGAATGGCTGCCAACATGGCACGCATAGAAGCTTCAGGAAACCATGATTTTTCCTTAGGCATGACCCCAATCACATTAAAATGAAACTTTTCCAGTGATTTTTCGGCATTAATAGACGTTCCTTTGGCCCGTGTAATTAAATCGCCAAAAGAAAAAATCAGCTCCTGAGATGAGCCTTTCATGAAAATAGCGCGGATATGTCCGTCTTCAAAAATTATGTGTTTGTCCATTCCCACACCGGCGCCAAGGCGCTGAATTAAACCGTTACTTTAAACTTGAATACCCTGTACGCAAGTCCAAAAGTGAATATGTTATTTTATAGATGCACAGCAGATTAAAAATCGCAAAATATGACACAATCTCTACATCCTGCCGCACAACAAGGTTTTGCTTTAGGGGCAAACCTATATCAACAAGTTCGTCCCAGTTACCCGCAAGAAGTCGATGTTTTCCTGCAAGATCAGCTCCAAGTTCCACTTAATAGCAATATTGTAGACTTGGGTTCTGGCACAGGAAAGTTCCTGCCACATTTGCTCAAACTGACAACTCAGCTTATAGCGGTAGATCCGATTGCCAGCATGTTAGCCGAATTAGAACAACTTTACCCACAAGTTAAGACAATTCAAGCACGAAGTGAGCAATTACCACTGCACGATCAATGTGCAGATTTGGTGAGCTGTGCGCAATCTTTTCATTGGTTTGCCAATCTGCAAAGTTTAAAGGAAATTCACCGAATCTTAAAACCGCAAGGTCATTTGCTGTTAATTTGGAATCAACGTGATATTTCAGTCAATTGGGTCAATGCACTGGCAAAGATGATTTTGCCTTTTGAGGGCGATACACCGCGTTTTCACAATCAGGACTGGCGTCAGGTATTTGCCGATACAGATTTATTCCAACTTACTCACGAGCAGAAATTTCATCACACGCATGTTGGTACAGTTGAACAAGTCGTGTCTAAGCGTTTGCTTTCGACCAGTTTCATTGCTGCAATGCCAACTGAACAGCAACAACAACTCAAAACACAATTTGAACAATTAGTATTAGAATATACGAATAAGCATGTGCAAGATGAAATTGAATTTCCCTATTGCACACATTTGTATGTCTATCAAAAAGTTGAATGAGAGGGAGCAAATAAATGCAAATAACCTTTAAACACGCGATTGCTCCCTTAACAATTTTTTTGGCGTTCTCCCTCAGCGCTTGCGAGCGCAGCAAAGTAGAACATGCAGACAAACTCAGCCCTGAAGATCAAATCATGCAAACTCAGGTCGAGCAAGCCGCGATTCAGCCCTTTGAAATGACTGCGGATGACCCGCATGATATTCAATTGCTGATGGATTATGAACAACGCCATGACCAAATGAGCAATGATTTGGAAGATGAGTTAGAACGCTTGCATGAAAGCCAACAACTCGATGCTGCATTTGCACAAAATCGCCTGCAGGACAACATTCAATCTGCCTTGAGTATGCTCAAAGAACTGGATTTAAAGACACCGCAAGGGCGTTATATTCAAGGCCTAATGAGTCATTATTGGGAACAGCAAGCGCAATATCTAGCAACTCAAAATACAACTTCTGCACCTTATCCTGTCAGTAAAGAACAACGTCAGCAAGGCTTAGCAGACTTGCTACAGGCGCAGCAACAACTAGAACATTGGCGTGGGCAATATCCACAACTTGATGAATAACGTGTTTTAGGGACGCTGCTGTAAATACTGATGCACTCCTTCAGCGGCAGCGCGTCCTGTAGCAAAACAGGCTGTCAGCAAATAGCCGCCCGTTGGCGCATCCCAATCCAGCATTTCACCACAGAGAAAAACGTGTGGATTGGAATTTAACTGCAATTGTGCAGATAAAACCTCACGTTTGACTCCGCCCGCACAGCTAATTGCTTCTTCAATAGGACGAAAACCCTTTAAAGGCACCGTTAAATTTTTAATCTGCTGCGCCAATTGCATAGGTTGCTGCCAAAGGGCTTTATCCACCAACTCACGCACGACTGCAGACTTCACGGCATCCAAACCTGCCTTACGCCAAATATTGCTTACAGACTGTTTTTTGGAAGGTTGCAACTTTTGGTAGAGTTGCTCAACGGTTAAATCGGGTAGCAAATCGAGTTGTAACTGCAGCGGTTGTTGAGCGTGCTGCAACTGTCGCAATGCTCGCCCTTGCTTATAAATTAAGCCACTTTCCAAACCATAATGGCTAATCACAATATCGCCCATGCTCGGTTCAGTACCTTTCACCCATGCTTGTACACGTTTTAAAGGTTGCCCAAAAACTGGCTGCATATAGTTAGACCAGTGACATTCCACTCCTGCATTGCTGGCTTGGAAAGGCTGAATTTCATTGGCAGATAACCAACGCTGCCATGCACCATCACTACCCAATTTCGACCACGACACTGCCCCACATGCCATCACAATGGCGGCAAATTGCTGTTGTTCAATGTGACCTGTACTTAGATTTTGAATACTGAGTTGATTATTATTTAAATCACATACCTGATGCCGATAATGAAACTGCACGCCTGCATCAACCAAGCGTTTTAACCATGCGCGCAGCAAAGGTGCGGCTTTCATTTCTTGTGGGAAAATCCGCCCCGATGAACCTACATAAGACTGAATCCCTAAACTCTGCATCCAGTTTTGAATCCAAGCCGCATCCCATTGTTGAATCCACGGCGCCAACCATTCCGTCTGATCATAACGCTGAACAAATTGTGCAATCGGTTCGGCATGTGAAATATTCAGACCTGTTTTACCCGCCATCAAAAACTTACGTGCCGCGGAAGGTTTTTGCTCATAGACATGCACATCATAGGCATACTGACTCAGCACTTCGGCAGCCATTAGCCCTGCTGGTCCTGCTCCTATAATTGCAATGCGCTGTTTCATGCCTGTTTACTCAGTTGTTGCACTTGAGTCTGCAGAAACTTTCGCCTCAACTGCAGCAGGTGTTAAAGTTGGCTGCTGTCCTTGCAAAGGCTGAAAATAATCAAAACGGGTTGTATAAGCCGCAGGTTTGGTGATCAGCAGTTCCTGACAACGCTCACCACGTGCTAAATATTTGATTTCAAAGTGAGTGCGTGCTGAATCTACTGGAACATCCTGCTGAATAAATGGCAATTTCCACACTTCAATCAGCTGTTGCTGTGCTTCTGCAATATATTCAGGAATATTACTTACTAAAGTAATACTGCCGCCTGCTTTTAAACGCGACAATAGAAACTCAAAAAACGGCATATTCAACCAACGCTGGGTGGCATTATGTGGTTCTGGATTCGGATATAAAATAAAGAATTGCTCAACTTGAGCAGGAAATAAAGCATGCACAATCCATGGAATGGCATCGGCATGCACAATTTGTAAGTTGTGCTGACCTTCAAGTTGATGCTGTTTTTGCATCGCTACAAATTTTTCGCGGGTACGCTCA
Source organism: Acinetobacter seohaensis (assembly GCF_056431365.1). NCBI lineage: Bacteria > Pseudomonadati > Pseudomonadota > Gammaproteobacteria > Moraxellales > Moraxellaceae > Acinetobacter > Acinetobacter seohaensis. The sequence continues at coordinate 120,922 of NZ_JBWKMK010000051.1, read as the reverse complement.
ATCGCAATTAATTTTTTATCGGGATGTTGCCCACTAAATAATAAAGCATGCTTGCCTTTTCCCGCACCAATTTCAACACAAATCGATTCATTGGCAATAGCTTGAAAATCACGAGGGGCATGCATACGCTGGGCTTGAAATTGACGAATTGGCATAATCAGATCAAACTTACAAAATTCGGCACAAGTCTATCAAGTCAGGTGCTATTTGCCTAATCCAATCCTGCATTTTTCATTTGGAGTTGATCATGCCACGCACTTTTCCTTGCCCTCGTTGTGGTGAACCTTCGCAATGGGAAAACAATCCATTTCGTCCTTTTTGTTCTGAGCGATGCAAGCTCATTGATTTAGGCGCATGGGCAAATGACGAGTATCGTTTACCCACCCAAGATGCTCCGCAAGCAGAAAACTCTGAGGAATAAGCAATAAATTTCCACGCCAAATATTGCCTAAAACTACACACAGTTTCATGGAATTTTTCACATTTTTAGAAAAATTATTCAAAATTTAGTTGTTCTATAATTGCTTTCAGCAGAATTAGCACAGGTTATACTTTGCACTATTCGTGACTCCGTCACTGCACATAACAATAAAGAAAGCAAAAAATAACCTAGGAACATTTCACCATGGAAATCATGTTAAAAGGAATTGTAATGCTGTGTATTTTACTCTCTACCAGCAGTTTAGGCTTTGGACTGTACGCGCATGATTTACTCATGCTGTGCATAGGCATCTTACTGACAATTTTCACAATGCTGTTTGCAATTGAAAGCAAACAAATGCTGAATAATCCCTTTCGCAAATAAAAAAGTCAGCGACTGCTGACTTTTTCTTAAAGCATAAATACACACTGCTTTTAACCTGCTTGCCCCGCCACAAAAGGGTTGTTCTGTTTTTCAAATCCAATGGTGCTGATTGGCCCATGCCCCGAAATAAACTGAGTGTCATCGGGCAAACTAAAACATTCGCGCTGAATTGAATCTAGCAATTGTTGATGATTCCCACGTGGAAAATCGGTGCGTCCAATCGAGCCTTTAAATAGCACATCGCCTGTCCACAAGACGCCATATTTTGCATTATAAAACATCACATGGCCTGGGGTATGCCCTGGTGCATAACGCACTTCAAAGCTTTCTTGACCCAATTGCAGCACTTCACCACCCTCTAACCACTGTGTAACCGTGACTTGTTCAGGGATAGGAAAACCATAACGTGCAGACACTTCTTGCAGTTGATCTAACCAAAAAGCATCTTCTTTCTGTGGACCAATCACAGGAACATTCCAGTAATGTTGCAACGCACCAACAGCCCCCGCATGGTCTAAATGTCCATGAGTGAGCCACAAAGCTTTCACCGTTAAACCCAACGCTTCAACTTCGGCTTTCAGCTTTTCAGGCTCACCGCCTGCATCAATCAAAATTGCTTCTTTGCTTTCTGCATCCCACACAATCGAGCAGTTTTGCTGAAAAGCGGTGACGGGAACAATTTTGACTTGCAACATGGTGGCGAACCTCAAAAGTTAATGGCTTAGGTTAAGCTTTACAGCATCAAGATTAGCTTGAAGTAAATGTTTGAGCAAATCCAAATGATCGGCACGGGTATTCAGTGCAGGAATATAGGCATATTCTTTGCCACCTGCTTGTAAAAACAATTCTGCGTTTTGAATTGCCAATTCTTCTAGCGTTTCCAAACAATCTGCAGAAAAAGCAGGACTCATAATTTGCACCGACTTCACGCCCTGCTGTCCCCATTCTTCAAGTAAGACATCGGTATAGGGTTTGACCCATTCTTGTTTGCCAAAACGTGACTGGAAGCTAATTGCCCACTGATCATCATTTAAATTTAAAGCATCGGCAAGCAATTTGGCCGTGATCCGACAACGCTCTGCATACGGATCACCCTTATCGGCATACGGCTGTGGAATGCCATGAAACGACATCAATAATTTTTCTGCCACACCATGCTCGGCTTGAAATTCACGCACACTTTGCGCCAACGCCTGAATGTATAAAGGATGCTGATAATAATCACGAATGATGGATAAGCCCGGCAAATTACGCTGCTGTGGCACCCATTTGGCAACGGCATCATATAAAGGTGCAGTCGAAGTTGCCGAATATTGTGGAAATAAAGGGAACAAAATCACGTGATCTTGAGGATTTTGACTCAAAGCTGCCAAAGCCTGTTGAATACCCGGATTGCCATAGGTCATTACCGGTAGAATATTCAATTCAAACTCAGGATATAGCGGCAATAACTGCTGTTTTAAAGCATCAACCTGTTGCAACAAAATTTCCCGCATCGGTGAATCTTGCTGCCAGACCATGGCATAAGCATGTGCAACACGCTTAGGACGAAATGGCAAAATGAATAAGTTCAAAATGATTTGCCAAATCGGTTTTGGAATTTCAATCACCCGTTGATCGGATAAAAACTGCTTTAAAAAACGGCGAACCGCTGCTGCAGTCGGTTCATCAGGCGTACCTAAATTGGCTAAAAGAACGGTTACTTTGGGTTTTGCTGTAGACAACATCCAGCCCTCGTGTCTGATGATTGAGCCCGACTACTTTAACAGTTTTTTCACTCTGTATTGAGAGATTAATACGGTGTTTTAAATGAATAAACCCGATCGGTATCTAGCAAATTGCTCTCTAAAAGTTTTTGCGCTTTTGCCGTGGTTTGCCACAACATCCGCTGACGATCATCACGCCCCGCCTGCACAATCCAGTCATTTTGACGCATTTGCATTTTAATCTGATGCAAGGCCCGAATATTGATTTGGGCACGTGCAACTGCATGCGCACGTGGCATGATCCGACGTGCATCCTCCAAACCAGTTTCATTCAAATATTCATTCATGCGTTTCGAAAAATATTCTTCAGGGGTTGGATGAATAAAAGTATTGCCTAAAATTGCCAACAACTGCGCCCAACTTAAACTTCGCTCAACTTTCAGCTCTCTAAAGTTACCATCCTGATAGGCATGCATGCGATATTCAAAACGATATGATTCATTCATCGACACTTTAGATACGCTTAGAAACGGGTCTGCTTCGCGCTGTCCCACATCGGTTTCCAGCTGACGTAACTTACTTTTTAAACGTTCAATTTCATCATGCAAAGCTTGTGTATTTTGCGGGCGCACCCAACCAGAAGTCGGATAACGTTCTAGCATTTGCGACATATTAAAGCGGACAGCAAGCTCTAAATCACGCAGAGTGCGGTAGCTAAACACCTGATCGACATCTTGTTGTAATAATTTACGGAACTCTTTGAATTTTTCACGCAATTCAGGTTTTTCATCATGTAAAGATGAATCACGTGAATCTGGGTCTTCGTGCATAAATACAATGATCGGCTTTTGCTTGGTGACTGCATAAATATACTCTAAATGCATATACCCCACGCCCGACACCGATTGCTCACCGTACTGGCTGCCCAATAGAATCACCACATAATCACAATCATCAATTTGACGGCGTGCAAATGCAGTGCTGAGTGGGGTACGTTGTTCTAAACCCCACGAAAAAAAACCCATTCCCACCAATGTTTGTGCCAAGATCACTCGTTCTGGCTGCATATCTGCCCCAGACGTCGAGATAAAGACCTGATAGCGCTTATCGAGCATTGGTTTCCCCTCTCCTATTGCCATTACAAGTCGGTCACCGTCTACTTGTAATGCCTTTCCCCAATCATAAAAAAATTATCTTAAAGTCAGTCCACAGTACTCACATTTGCGATACTCCAAGAAATATTGCCTGGAATAAGATGCTGCAACACGGGCTTTAATTGTTCTGCATTGTTCCCGCTGACATAACACGCAATTTGTAAAGTATCTGCCAAACTTTGTTCAAATAATAACTCATTTTTAATTAAAATGCGGGAAGTTTGACGCGCAACGGCAATTCCTGAGTCAATTAATGTCAGTTTCTGACCAAAAATGGACTCAATCGCAGGTTTTAGGAAAGGATAATGGGTACAACCGAGCACCAAATAGTCCGCGCCCTGATCGACCACAGGTTGCAAACTCTGCTGTAAGGAACTTAAACATGCCTCACTCATTTGCGCCCCTTGCTCAACAAAAGGCACTAAATCTAGATTGGTGACATTCAAGACTTGCACTTGAGCAGGAATCGCAAAACGCTGCATCACATCTTTAATAAGTTGTCCGCGAAAAGTCGCAGGCGTCGCAAGTACAGCCACAGTTTTGCTTTGGCTATTTAATACGGCGGGCTTTAAAGCAGGCACTAAACCAATAATGGGAAAATCTTCGCCGTAATGATCGCGCAGATAATCTAGACTAAAAGCAGAAGCAGTATTACACGCCACGACCGCAACTTTACAACCTTGTCGATATAACCATTCGATTGCAGCTGCAGTGAGTTCTCGAATATTTTGATCATCACGTGGGCCATACGGCACATGTGCAGTATCGGCATAATAAAGGATGCGCTCATTGGGCAAATATTCTGCAATTTCAATGGCAACTGACAAGCCTCCTATGCCCGAATCAAAAATACCAATTGGCGCACTGGCTTGTGCTTTTGGCATGGCTTGATTTAAGGGAGAAACAGGATGAATGGCTGTCATAGCAAGAGATTCAGCAATACAAAATGGGATGAATAAAGCTTAAACCTCAGCTGCTTAAATGCAAGTGCAAATCACCACTTTTCAACGATAAAATTGTTTCGCCCTGCGCATTTTCACTCAGCTCGCCCAATTCCACCAAATGTAAAAAAGCCGCACGCTGAATCAGGGCATTAATACCAAAACGCACATGCACATAAGGACGCAGCTCACCTGCATATTCACGCATAAAAATAGGATGCTCGGCATCAACAATCACAATATCCTGATGTGTAGTGATAAGTTGAATATAATTTTGCTGTCCGATTTCGACCACATCAACCTGATTGATGAACAACGGCTCATCTTCTACCTGGATTTCAATTTGTTCCACGGGGGTTTTTAAATAAAACTTGCCCTGCTCTTTCCATAACACACTAGAAAACAGATCAACCAATGCCTGACGTTTGATCAATTGACCTTCGTGCCACCATTCTCCATTGGCTTTGACCAGCAAATCCATTGCTCCACAATGCTTTGGATGCCATTGCTCCAAAGGAGGGATTGATCTTTTGTGACCTGACTGTCCAGTTTTTATATATTGTGCAATGTGCATTAAATTTTTATTATCAGCCGTAGCTACATTTTCTGTCGGTTTGATTGAATTATCGTCATGCTTCATGCTGCAGTACCTTACTGACGGAAAAATAATACGATTCAGCCAATTGGCTAAGACTCGGTTTAAAACTATACTAGCTCACAATACTTACCCATACTGTAAAAGACACGATTAAATTTGTGTCTGGCAACTAAAAATACTCATGGCAGCACCGTTGCTTGATGCGGTTGCCACCTTCAATTATATGAGGAGTCCTACATGGAACACATCGAACGTGAATCGATGGAGTTTGACGTAGTCATCGTAGGCGCAGGCCCTGCGGGTCTTTCTGCTGCGATCAAAATTCGTCAACTTGCAATTGAAAACAATTTAAATGATCTGTCCGTTTGTGTGGTCGAAAAAGGCTCTGAAGTTGGTGCGCATATCCTTTCGGGTGCAATTCTTGAGCCTCGCGCCATCAACGAGTTATTTCCTAACTGGAAAGAAGAAGGTGCGCCTTTAAATGTGCCTGTGACTGAAGATAAAACTTTCTTCTTGATGTCACCTGAAAAAGCTCAGCAAGCACCGCATTGGATGGTGCCTAAAACCATGCATAACGATGGTAACTACGTGATCTCGTTAGGCAACGTGGTGCGTTGGTTAGGTCAAAAAGCCGAAGAATTAGAAGTTTCTATTTTCCCTGGCTTTGCGGCATCTGAAATTCTTTACCATGCCGATGGTACGGTTAAAGGCATCCAAACTGGTGACATGGGCATTGGTAAAGATGGCGAGCCAACGCATAACTTCACACCGGGTTATGAACTACATGCCAAATACACCATTTTCGCAGAAGGCTGTCGTGGTCATTTAGGTAAGCGTTTAATCCAGCAATTCAATTTGGATAAAGATGCCGATCCGCAACACTACGGGATTGGTATTAAAGAACTTTGGGAAATTGACCCTGCAAAACACAAACCAGGTTTAGTCATGCACGGTGCAGGCTGGCCATTAAGTGAAACAGGTTCTTCAGGCGGTTGGTGGTTATACCACGCAGAAAACAACCAAGTGACTTTGGGTATGATTGTGGACTTGTCGTATACCAACCCACACATGTATCCATTTATGGAAATGCAGCGCTGGAAAACTCACCCTCTAATTAAACAGTATCTAGAAGGCGGCAAGCGTATTTCTTATGGTGCACGTGCTGTGACCAAAGGTGGCTTTAACTCATTGCCAAAATTCACCTTCCCAGGTGGTTCTTTAATTGGTGATGATGCAGGCTTCTTAAACTTTGCCAAAATCAAAGGCTCTCATACCGCCATGAAGTCTGGCATGCTTTGCGGTGAAGCAGTATTTGAAGCGATTGCTGCAGGTGTCGCAAAAGGCGGTGACTTGGCGATTGCTCGCGTAACTGAAGGCGAAGATTTCTTTGTGAAAGAGCTAACGGCTTACACTGAAAAATTCAACAACAGCTGGCTGAAAGAAGAACTTTATAGCGCACGTAACTTTGGCCCTGCAATGCATAAGTTTGGTCAATGGATGGGTGGTGCGTTTAACTTTATCGACCAGAACGTGTTTAAAGTACCATTTACTTTGCATGATTTAGTGCCTGATTTCAGCGCACTCAAAACTGTAGATGCAACCAGCTTTAAACCGAACTATCCAAAACCAGATGGCAAGCTGACTTTTGACCGTTTATCTTCAGTGTTCGTATCGAATACCGTACATGAAGAAAATCAGCCAGCACACTTAAAGTTGACAGATACCTCTATTCCAGTGAACGTAAACTTACCTAAATGGGATGAGCCTGCACAGCGCTACTGCCCTGCGGGTGTTTATGAAATCATGGAAAATGATGATGGTTCAAAACGCTTCCAGATTAACGCAGCCAACTGTGTTCACTGTAAGACTTGTGACATTAAAGACCCATCACAGAACATCACTTGGGTAACACCTGAAGGTGGCGGTGGTCCGAATTACCCGAATATGTAATTGCGAATCGCAATTGAGAAACCCAAAAGCAGTGCCTCGGCACTGCTTTTTTATACACAGTTTACAAAATTACCAAGGTCTCATAATCCCTTACATTTTTCAGGTATTTCTCTATTCAAAAGCAGGCGATTGAATAACTTTCCTTGTTATGCTGTTTTTGCTTATTTTTTATCTTTTCTATTTTTAGTTTTTTATTTCGTTTTTTTCAGACTTGAACAACCGAAAATGTTGTTTTGTCAGCTTTTATACAATGCTATTCGGCATTTTATGCAGCACTTAGCACGGTAGCAAAATGTTGTAGATGCTGACTAAAACTGACTTGAGTGGAGTATAAAGCAGTACTTTGAGTTTTATCTTGCTCAAGCATTTGGTTGTTCTTCTTATTTTCATTAGAAGAGGAATTCCAACATGCTTAATTTAACAGACACCCTCAACCAACTTAAAAATGTGCAGGCACAACCTGCAGTCAGCTTATTTCTACCCACACATCGTACCTTTCCAGACAATCAGCAAGATGTGATTGCTCTTAAAAACCAACTTAAACAACTCGAAGAACGCCTGTTGGCAGACTATGACAAACGTCTGGTGGCACAAATTTTAGAACAGATTCATCATCAAACCAAAGATTTGAATCCCAACTACCATTTAGACAGTCTGGCTATTTTTGCCACAGCCGACAGTGCACAAGTACTGCGTCTGCCATTCCCTACCCAAGAACGTATTGTGATTGATCAACAATTTTCAGTGCGTGATTTTATTCGTGAGCTATCTTATGCAGTGCAATACTATGTGGTAGTGATCAGTCGTGAAGTTGGACGTCTGATTAAGGCCTCCAATGATCGTGTAATCCATGAGTTTTCTGTAGATGACAGCGACTTGAATGAACGACTGCCACATGGTGCATTTCCTGTTCAAAATGATAACTTATATAGCACCAGCGGTGCAGAACGTGCCACAGCCGCCAATGAAGACCGTTTACTCAAAGAGTTTTTAAACCGTGTCGATAAAAATGTGCAAACTGTACGTGCCAGTGAGCCATTGGGCTTGGTCATTGTGGGTGATCGACGCAATATCAGTTTTTATGAATCTATTTGCGACCAACCCAATGCCATTATTTTCAGTGTAGATAACGTCACTCAGCTAGAACAAGGCAGCGCACAACACATTATTGACAGTATTCAGACCGAGCTAAAAAGCCATCAACAACAATTGCATCAGCAACATGCGCAGCAACTGGATGAACTCTATGCCAGTGACCGTGTTGTGACCGATCTGCAGCAAATTTATCAGGCAGTGTTTCAAAATAATGTCGATACTTTATATGTTCAACAAGGCTACATGCAGGCGGGTTGGGTCGATACCGACCAGCAACGAATTTATCTAGATCAAGCGCACGCACCTGACAGCGCACAAGCCACAGACGATGTGATCAACCATATTATTGATGCAGCACAGCAACACGCTGCCAATATCGTATTTATTCCTGCCGATTATTTACAGTCCAAAGCACCACTGACTTTAATGAGTCGCTATGCGGTCTAAAACTCAGTCCATTTGACTGTGATCTAAAAAACAGCCATGCAGATTTATCTACATGGCTGTTTCAATCAAGATTCAAACTTCTCATTCATACGCAAATCTACGCTTTCGCATGACTTTCTCATGAATAAAACGATCAATTAGAATCGAGTCGTTACCGCCAACTGTACCCGATGACTGTCGCTATGTGATCGCCCGCTATATTCATAATTCAAATTGATAAAACTATGTTGTCCAAAGTGAAGTTGTGAACCTAAGGCAGCATGATATTGACCTTGATCGGCATGCCATGCATCAAACTTCAGTTTCTCCGCTGTGCCTACATAATGGGTATCTAAATATGCTTTTTCCTGAATCGGTTGGCTGTAATACAAGCTGCCTTGCAATTGCCATGCTGGATTCAACTGGTAATTGACTTGCAAACCTGCACCAAAATTCCAGCGCTGCATCACCAAATCATCTAAGCTGTTGACACCATCCTGCTGAGTTTGTTCGGCATGAACATAATGTTGGAACGAAGCGTCTAAATACGGTTGAATCTGCATTTTTTGACTGAGTGGATAGCTATAATCTAGACGCAAACCTGCGGCATACATTTGTCCATCAAACTGTATTTTTTGTGCTTGAGCATGACCACGCTGCGCGTCAACATCCACCTGCATGCCTTTTAACCATGCCGCGACACTTAAATCACGATTAAGCTGCTGTGCTGTCCCCATAGTTAGTGCATAGGCTTTGCTCTGACTGCTATTTTTTGAGCCTGTTTGTACGGCATCATCTAAGTTCAGTTGACTGAAATCGGCCTGCGCTGCCAAGGTCATCCCTGCCAGTTTTGTTGCCACACCAACACCTTGATGATGACTACGGCGCTCACTATTTAAGCCGACATAATCCATATCATAACTTTGGTAATCACCCGAAAACCAAAGCTGTTTGGGTTGTGCGGTTGCCAAACGCTGTGCAAACTGACGTTCTTGCTTGCTGCTTTCTTCTGCGACATTTAAAACGGTATTGGCATAAAAACTTGGATCAAGTTGATGAAACAGTTGATTCAATGCCTGCGTAGAAACTGTACTTTCAGCAGCATTGCTATAACGTATAGTTTGAGCAAAATTGTTAAATAAGCGATTGGCAAAAACTTTTTCAGCATCTTCCAGCGTTTCTAACTGTTGTTTCTGATCAAGACTTGCTAAAACTACATCTAAATTACGGGCAACCTGAGTACGTCCTTCAAGTTCAGCAGCAAGAGCCGCCACCGTTTCAGTCGATTTACGCTTTGCCGTAATCACCACATCGGTATTGATTGTATCTGCCGCACGTACAGGCTCGCCCGTTGCATTCAGTTCAGGACGATAACTAACTTGTGTCAACTCAAATAATGGATTGCTTGAGCGATAAGCATCGAACTCACGCTGTACGCCTTGTTGCGCACGTAATACGGTAGTTTGTGAACCTTGTGCAGTAATAAGTGGCTGATCAAGTGGCACTTCATCAAACAGGTTCAAAGTCCCTGCCAAATTGGCGGTTCCCGTTACCGTCAGCAAATTGCCAAAACGTGCTTTAAAACCCGCATGTTGCTGCTGATCTGCAGCAATCTGCATCGAATAGTTGCCTGTGATGGTTAAATTGCCTTCCTTTCAAGAAATGCACTGCCTGTTTCGACTTCTAAAGTGTTTTGTGAGGGTTCAAGTTCTTGAATCGTACTACCCATCTCAACTTCAGATGTATCTTGTGGTACTTCAATATCTTGAATTGCACTATCGACCAAAACGGTGTCGGTTAAAGCAGGCTCTACTGCAGGTGGAGCTACCACATCGACAGGTTGCTCTGCTTCTGACGGAGGTGATTCAAGTGTAGGTATCGTATCAGGCTGATTGACATCATTATTTTCTAAAACGGTAGCATCATCGCTAGGTACAGCATCATTGCTGTCTAAAAGTGAATCTTCAGTTGGTGATGTATTGCCATGATCTGTACTGCCACCACTCAAACCACCACCATTGGATGATACATCGCCATGATCTAGCTCTAAATTCACAGGAGGTTGATCGGTAATGGGTGCAGATGGTGCGACAGGTTGCTCTACTCCGCTGCCAATGCCTTCATTTGTAGTCGGTTGATCTTCTTGGCTGACATTTTCTGCCCCCAACACATCAGTGACTTGAACCGTGCTTGACTGAGAGCCTGAACCCGATGAACAGCCTGAGATACTCATGGTCAATAAACACGCCACACTCAGTGGCTTTAAAGAAAAGTTTTGCTTTTTATCTAAAATCATACCGTACTCAATCAAAATGATGATAACGCAAGATTTATTGATGATTGATCACGTAAAAAATTAAGCAGATTTTGCTCAGTCTAAATGGCATATTTTTTTAAGATAAAGACAATCAGTTAAGCCCCCCAAAATTATTTTTCTTAACTTGACTACTTTAATGCGACAGCTTAATCAGCTTTTTCAGCCTTATAAAACATAAACACTGCCATATAACATTCAAACCAAGCAAAACCCCAAATCTGCTTAATTTTATCCCCAAATGTTCTGCAATCGAACTCAACAAACTGATCGCATTATAGGCTAATTTCTCCATATATTAAAAAATATTTAAAATAATTTTGTTAAAAATCAACAACTAAACAATAGACTAAACTCACACTCTAAAAATTATTTCTTATACAACACACAGAGCTTTGTTAGATTTTGCACAAGCACACAACTTGCCCTATCAATGCAGAAAAGTTGAAAAGTCCCTTAAAAAATGTGTAGCAGATAACGCAACTCGTGGATCGTTTCGCCATTTTTTAACTCAAACTGTGAAGCAGGTTGGATTGATGCAAAATTGATGAAAAATTAAAAATAAAGTTGAACGTCATGGCTAAAAACACAAAAGGCATATTTCAACTTGCATGAATTGCAAATGAAATATGCCTATATGGATCACATGACTATTTTATCGTGTTTAAATTATAGTGTTCTAAAAGTGCTGAGGCTAATTTTTGCCTATTAGCCTTTTTTCACCAAATAATGAAATTCTTTATTGCCTTGCTCATCTAAGCGTTCTTCTTGCAATAACAACTCATGCCCCAAATGCATGCAAAATTTTGGAATATCCCAAGACGTCGAATTGTCAGTTGCAAACACTTCAACCACATCGCCAGACTTAGATTTGCGAATGGCTTGATGCAGCATCATCACAGGTTCAGGGCAACGCAAACCGCGGGTATTCAGTTGAATACTAGGTGTGACAGGAAGTTCAGACATGCACAGACTCGATATTAAAACATCGGGCTAGTTTAGCATAAAGCGCAGCCTTGTTTTATGTGTTCCCGCTACGCACAGCAACACATCTCGTGACGTAATTGCCGTCATTTTCTCCCAAGATTAGCAATAGACAACTGTATTTTCTAAGGTATGATTAAGCTAAGTTTTTTAGATATAAAGAGTCTTTAGGAAAGATCATGCACGAGGAATCAGGCCCATCGTGGGGTATGCGTGGCCTAAGAAAATGGTTAGGCACTGCACCAGAAACCCGCGATGAATTGCTAAAATTAGTACAAGATTCACGTCGTTTTTTAGAACCCGATACGGTGGCAATGCTCGAAGGTGTTCTGGATTTACCTGCCACCAAAATCCGTGAAGTCATGACCCCACGTACCGCCATGATTAGCTTACAAGAAGATGATGAGCTACTCGACATTTTGCATGTACTGGTCGAATCGGCACATTCACGTTTTCCTGTGTTCTCATCTGACCAACCCGACAACGTGGTGGGGATTTTATTGGCAAAAGATTTATTGCCTTTACTGACCGAACAAAGAACCAAAGTCGATATTCGCGCCTTAATGCGTCAGCCGTTATTTGTGCCTGAAAGTGCTCGTTCAGACCAAGTATTGCGTATGCTCAAAAACACCCAAACCCATATTGCAGTGGTGATTGATGAGTATGGCACCACTTCGGGCTTGGTTACTTTAGAAGATATTTTAGAAGAAATTGTCGGTGAAATTGAAGATGAACACGACAATATTGACGAAGAAGCAGAATACATCATCCCCGATCACGACCCAAAAACGGCAAATACTTGGTTAGTACAAGCACTTACACCAATCGAACATTTTAATAATGTTTTAGATGCAGATTTTTCTGACGATGAAGTAGAAACTGTGGGCGGTTTATTGCTTCAGGAAATTGGTTTGGTGAGTGATTTGCAAGGACAAGTGATTGTGATTGGCAACTGGGAGTTTACCATTCTTGAAGCAGATGCCCGCACTATTCATCTGATTCGAGCCGTACGTCAATGAGGACTTTTTTTTCCAAGCTGTCTAATCCTGCAGAACATCAACAACTGCCCTTAATTTATCCATTAATCATTGCCCTATTGGCAGGTGCAGTGTTTAGTTTGGCACTTGCTCCCTATCATTACTGGTGGATTGCCTTACTTTCACCTGCTTTGCTGTATGCGACTTTAAGCAAACGCACCCCGAAACAGGCCTTTTTGATTGGTTGGTCTTACGGGATTGGGTTGTGGTTTGTCGGAGCATTTTGGCTCTATACATCCATTCACGTCTATGGCGACACCAATGCCTTTTTAAGCGTGCTGATGATTGTCATTATGGCGCTGTTGATGGGTTTGTTTACTGCCGTACAAACGTGGTTATATCGTCGGTTTTTCCCTGAAACACCACTGACTTTTGCACCGCTATGGGTATTTTTTGAATGGGCGAAAACTTGGGTCTTTACAGGTTTTCCATGGCTGTTTGCAGGTTATGCCTTCACCGAACGCTTTTTGGATAGCTATGCACCGTTGTTTGGTATTTTCGGGGTGTCTTTTGTGGTCATCTTGCTGGCCTGTGCGTTGGTTGAAGTCCTTAAAAAGCGTATCTTCTGGCTGATTCCATCGGCAATTTTACTTTTGGGTGCATGGGGTGCAGCACAACTCAGTTTTGTAACTGCAAAATCTGAAAAGCCACTCTCGGTTTCTCTGATTCAAGGCAACATTCCTCAAGACTTAAAGTGGCTAACCGAATACCAAATTAAGACCTTGGAAATTTATACCCGCTTGACCCGAACTGAATGGGGACGCGACATTATTGTTTGGCCTGAATCATCCATTCCAATGTTCCAGACCGATATTGAACCGTTTTTGGATGCCATGAAAACACAGGCTGAAAAAACGGGCAGTTCGTGGGTGACAGGTATTCCGTATTGGGACTTGCCTGAATCACAAGTGCAGCAACATCCAATGTATTACAACAGCATTATGGCAACGGGAGATGCGGCTGAAGGCTTGTATAAAAAGCAGCGTCTGGTGCCTTTTGGTGAATATATTCCGCTTTCAGGCTTACTGAGTTGGGTACTACCTGCGATGCAAAATGACCCATCCATGAGTGGTTTTTCACGTGGAGCGTCTGAGCAAAAACCGCTTGCAATTAAACAGCATCATTTGGGGGCAGCCATTTGTTATGAGGTGGCTTATCCGAACCTGACCCGCCGCAATGCTAGCCAAAGTGACTTTTTGGTAACAGTATCCAATGATGCTTGGTTTACGGGTACTGCAGGGCCATTGCAACATTTACAAATGGTACAAATGCGCGCCAAAGAAAATGGACGCTGGTTTGTTCGTGCCACCAATACAGGTGTGACCGCATTTATTGACCATCATGGGCATATTGTCAAACAAGCGCCAATGGATCAGGAATTTGTGCTGCGTGGTGATCTGCCTGCCATGCAAGGTCAAACACTGTATACCCAACTCAGCGATTGGCCTGTGCTGATTTTCTCATTGCTGTTGTTAATTATGGGGTGGATTTATCGACCACGTCAGGTGGATGTGTCGTTTAAATCACGTCGTTAATAGTACTGTTCAATAGCGGCTAGAAATAACCATTCATAAAAAAACCGAGCATTAAGCGCTCGGTTTTTTTTGGAGTTCACTGAATCAATATATAGACTCAACTCATCTTCTATTAAGGCTGATAATAAATGTCGGCATCGGTACCTTCACCACCCTGCTGACCATCTGCACCAAAAGAATATAAATCAAATGGACGACCTTCTGAACCCGGAATCACATATTGGATGTCATTATCCCAACTGTCTTTCGGATAGCCCCCTTTCACATAACCGCCTGGCAACCAGTTTTTAGCCGAAGCAGGCTGATTCACCAAGGCATCTAAACCACCGTCTTGCATTGAAGGATATTTTTGATTATCGAGTTTGTATTGATCGAGTGCGCCAGCCACACCTTTTAAAGTAATAACCGTAGTATCTACTTTGGCTTTTTCACCACGTCCCATTACGTTCGGTACGATTAAAGCCGCCAACACACCTAAAATTACAATCACCACCATGACTTCAATCAGGGTAAAACCAGACTGTTTACTCGGTTGCTTCTGTTTCATTCAATCTCTCTCATTTATTTATATCAATTCGACATTTATTTTAGATTCTGTTTGAAGAACGATGCTTCAAAACGATTTAAATCATATTGTTCATATTCACAATTGGCAGCATTACCGCAATCACAATCACCAGTACAATACTCGCCATCAGTACCAACATCAACGGTTCTAATAATGCCAACAGGGTAGAAATCAGTGTGGTCACTTCACGGTCTTGCATGTCTGAAGCACGTGACAGCATACGGTCTAACTCGCCCGAGGCTTCACCACTTTTGATCATTTGTACCATCATCGGTGGGAAATAACCACTGCGCTCTAATTGCGTCGCCAAGTTACCACCTTCAGTGACTTTTTCTGCCGCCAAATTGACCGCATCACGAATGACCCAGTTGTTACTGACCGCAGCACCAATATTTAGCGCATCCACCAAAGGCACACCCGACTGAGTCAAAATAGACAAGGTACTGGCAAAACGCGCGGCATTAATCCCACGTGATAATTTTGCAAATAACGGCAACTTTAAGGTTAAACGGTCAAAGGCATAATGCCCTGCGGTGGTGCGTAAAAAACGCACCAACAACAATACCCCCACCACAGAAGCCACCAGTAAAAACGGCCATGCAACACGAATAAAATCACTGGCTTTCATTAATGCCACGGTGATCCACGGCAAGGCATCTTTGCTCTGATCAAAGGTTTTAACAATATCGGGTACGACATAAGTCATTAAACCCATCACAATCGCAAAAGACATCAGCATTAAAATGATGGGATAAATCATCGCCCCTTGAATTTTTTTCTGCATGGCAAAGCGGTTTTCGGTGTAATCTGCCAATTGTTCCAGAATTAAATCCAAATGCCCCGAACGCTCGCCTGCGGCAATGGTGGCAATATATAAGTCTGGAAAACGCCCCGATTGTTGTAAAGCATTGGCCAGTGAATAACCTTCCAAAACTTTGGAACGCACCGACATCAGCAAATTTTGCACATGGGCTTTTTCACTTTGTTTACCCACAGCGCGAACGGCTTCTTCCAAAGGAATCGCAGCAGCCACCAAAACCGATAACTGACGGGTCAGCAAAGCCAAATCATAGGCGGTGATTTTTTTCTGAAACCATTGTTTGCCACTGTGTTTATCTTTTTGTTCAACGGTATCGACACTGACAGGAATCCATTCTTTGTCACGTAATTGCTGACGGATTTGTCGTGCAGAATCACCCTCTAAAACACCTTTTTGCTGCTTCCCTGAAGCGTCAATGGCAGTAAATTGATATGCTGGCATTGTAATGCTCTAATTTTCCAAAATTTCTTGCAACGCAGTTGCGTCTGACCACTAAAATCATTCATATTCTTAGATATAAATTCTGTGCTCACTCTAACACATGCCAAAGTCGAGCACGAAGCCATTTTTCACAGGACGATACGACTTTTTCTATGCCAGATTCCACTTTAGACCCACAGCCTGTTTATCGTATTCGAGTGGCTGTACCCGTATATCTTTACGACTGCTTCGATTATATGCTCAGTGCAGCACAATATCAGCAAGCAGAAGTGGGCGCGCGGGTCTTGGTTTCTTTTGGTCGGCAAAACTTGGTCGGAATTATTGTCGAAAAACTGGCACTCGACACCCCAATTGATCCACGTTTTAAACTCAAAGCCATTAGCGAACTGTTAGATGAGCAAGCGATTTTAGACCCTAAAGTTTTAACTTTGTTGACATGGTCGGCACAATATTATCAATTCCCGATTGGTGAAGTGATGCAAAGTGCCTTACCTAGCTTATTGCGCCAAGCCAAACCCTATAATTTATTGGCACGTACTTGGAAATTGTTGGATGCACATGCCGAAGCTAAAATTACACGCTCAGAAAAACAACAAGAAGCCTATAAAATTTTAAAGCTGCATCCTTCGGGAACTTCTGAAAATATTTTAAATTTGGCAGGCATTGAAACAGCAACCCTAAAAGCCTTGGCGAATAAAGAAATTTGCGCATGTGTTTTGGAAGCCCAAGATTTTAGCCCAATGCCAGTGACTTTGGCGCAAATGCCTTTAACCCCTAATCCAGATCAGAAAAAAGCCATCGACAGCGTACTTAAAGTACGGCAGCAATATAAGGCATTTTTACTGGATGGTTTAACGGGTAGCGGTAAAACTGAAGTGTACTTACACATCATGCATGAGGTACTAAAACAGGGCAAACAAGTGTTGGTGTTAGTACCTGAAATTGGTCTAACGCCACAAACCATTAGCCGTTTCCAATCGCGTTTTCACTGCCACATCGCCCTCTTACATTCAGGTTTAAATGATTCCAAGCGTTTGCAGGCGTGGCAAGCCGCACAAACGGGCAAAGCCTCGATTATTTTAGGTACACGTTCTGCGATTTATACCCCATTGCCAAATTTAGGCTTGATTATTTTAGATGAAGAACACGACCTGTCTTTTAAACAGCAGGAAGGTTTTCGCTACCATGCCCGTGATGTTGCGCTCTATCGTGCCCATCTGGAAAATTGCCCTGTTATTTTAGGTTCGGCAACTCCAAGCATTGACAGCTATGCACTAGTCGATCAAGGCAAAATGCAATGTCTGGAATTAAATCAACGCGCGGGCACGGCACTCATGCCCAAAATCCACCTGATTGATTTAAAAATTGCCAAAAAACAGCACGGTATTAGCCAACAATTGATTGATGAAATCAAAAAACGCTTGGCTAAAAAAGAACAAGTTTTGGTGTTTTTAAACCGACGCGGCTATGCACCCGTATTGATTTGTGAGAGCTGTGCATGGCAAGCCAAATGCCCGAATTGTGATGCCAACTTTACCTTGCATCATCAACCTTATACACATTTGCATTGCCACCACTGCGGTACGATTCATCGTAAACCTGAGCAATGCCCTGCCTGCAACCATGCAGAACTCAAACCAATTGGCATGGGCACTGCCAAAGTCGAAGACAGTTTAAACGAGCTGTTTCCCAATGTAGATGTGATTCGGGTAGATCGTGACTCAACCAGTCGTGTTGGCAGTTGGCAAAAAATTTATGACCGTATTCAACGCAGCGAACCACTGATTTTATTGGGCACGCAAATGCTGGCCAAAGGGCATCATTTTCCGTATGTGACATTGGTGGCAATTTTAGATATTGATTCAGGCTTACTTAGTGTGGATATTCGCGCACCTGAACGCACGGCTCAACTGATTGTGCAAGTGGCGGGACGTGCAGGGCGTGGTGAGCATAAAGGTGATGTTTATTTGCAAAGTGTGCGTCCTGATCATCCACTTCTCACCACATTGGTCGAGGGAGATTACCGCAAGTTCGCCAAACAAAGTTTAAAAGAACGCAAAGCTGCACAATTACCGCCTTATCGTTACAGTGCTTTGATTCGCTGTGAATCTAAAAGTCAGGAATTAAACCAGCAATTTTTACAACAACATGCACAATGGCTTAGAGAACATTCAGAACAATTAATTGAAATTTGGGGGCCGATTCCTGCGCCAATGGAACGTAAAGCAGGACGTTTCCATGCACACATGGTGTTGTTGTCTAAAGATCGGGCACGCTTACATTTTTATATCAGGAACTGGTGGCAAAATATGTTGCATGAAAAGCCATCCAGCATGAAACTAAGTTTAGATATAGATCCGCAAGAATTTAGCTAATACTGTAAATTGAAACTTAGCTGTATCAGCACTTATTTCAATAATCCACCGCTTTAAACTTTGGATGACCACATGTCCTTATTGTTACAAATAACCATTTTTCTAGGCGCTTCATTGGTTTTGGTTCCCTTACTAAAACGCTTTGGTATTGCGACCGTATTGGGCTATTTGTTTACAGGCATTTTGCTAGGGCCTAGCGTATTCAATATTGCCAGCGACCCCGATGATATTCAGGAACTGGCAGAATATGGTGTGGTGTTCCTGATGTTTATTATTGGCTTAGAACTGCGTCCACAACGGCTGTGGGAAATGCGCAAGCCCATTTTTGTTTTGGGTAGTTTACAGGTCGGCATCACGGGTATTCTACTTGCAATCTTGGCTTTTTTTGCCTTACAGCAAGGCATTGCCTCAAGTGTGGTGATAGGTTTTGCACTGGCACTTTCCTCTACAGCCTTTGTGCTACAAATGTTGCAAGAAAAGCAGCAACTCAACAGCAGTTATGGACAACAATCCTTTTCCATTCTGCTGTTTCAAGATATTGCCGCCATTCCTTTAATTGCCATCATTCCCATGTTAGCAGGTGCAGAATCGACTCATCATGGCATTGCTTATTTTGCTGCAATCATGGCGACCTTTAGCGGTTTGTTCTTATTTAGCCGTTATCTCATGCGTCCATTTTTTCGTTTTGTGGCTAAAAGTGGCGCACATGAACTGATCACTGCTGTCGGTTTATTCATTGTACTTGGCGTGGTCAGCATTATGGATGTGCTGGGCATTAGCACCACCTTAGGTGCATTTTTAACAGGCGTATTGTTGGCAGATTCCGAATTTAGACATGAGTTAGAAGCCAGTATTGCCCCATTCAAAGGCTTATTGCTAGGCTTATTTTTTATGACCGTCGGGATGAGCACCGAACTGGCAATCTTAATGAATACCCCTTGGCTGATTGTAGGCGGTGCATTGCTGCTCCTGCTCATCAAACTGATTAGCCTCACGGCCATTGCCCGTTATTTCCAATATTCTTGGCGCAATAGTTTGTTGTTGGCGACTTGCTTGGCACAAGGCGGTGAGTTTGCCTTTGTGGTGCTCAGTGTCGCACAAAGTGAAAGTGTGCTCAGCCAGGCCATGCTGCAACCACTGACCTTAATTGTGACTTTGTCGATGGTGTTGACCCCAATTTTATATTGGTTGATGAGCAGTCAAATTATTCCTCGCTTAGAACGTGAAAAATCGCCTGAATATGACGAAATTCCCGATACACATCACCCCATGATTATTGCGGGTTTTGGTCGTTTTGGACAAATTATTGCCCGTGTGGCGTACTTGCAGCATCTGCACTTTACTGCCATCGACAGCAATATGGATAAAATTGATTTTGTGCGGAATTACGGCGGTAAAGTCTATTATGGCGATGCCACTCAACCTGAAATTTTACGTGCCGCAGGCATCGAGCATGCCAAAATCTTTATTCTAGCCATTGATGATATTGAAGACTCAATGAACGTGGCACGGCATATTCGCCTGAATTATCCAGCGCTAAAATTACTGGTACGCGCTCGTGATCGTCATCATGTGCACTTATTGCGCGATTTAGGCGTTACCTATATTTGGCGTGAAACGTATTTATCCTCTTTAGGCATGGCCTATCAGGCTTTGCGCGATTTGGGCATTAATGAAAAAGATGCCTATAAAAGCATTGAGTTGTTCCGTGATTATGATGAACAACTCTTGGCACAACAGCAGCACATTTATACCGATGAACAAAAAGTATATGAAACCCATCGTAACGCTTTGGCAGAACTGGAACACCTGTTTGAAAGTGATGCACAAAACCGTGAAATGCCCTTGGGTGTCGATTTAAAACGCGGCTTGCATAGCAGTCATATTGATGTAACACGTGATGCAGCAAACTGACTTGTGTTTTACAATATTGCCACCATTAAAACAGGGTTATGGAGAATTTTATGTCTGATTTACGCCAACGCTTTTTTATTGAAGATAGCCCTGTTCGTGGTGAAGTAGTTCATCTCGAAGAAGCTTTGCAAACCATTTTGAAACAACGTGATTATGTGCCTGCGGTACAAGTGTTGTTGGGAGAAATGCTTTGCGCCACTGCCCTACTGGCCAGTACCCTAAAAATTAAAGGGCGCATTAGCTTACAAATTCAGGCATCTGGCACATTTAAATGGGCCATGGCGGAATGTAACCACTTGGGTGAAGTGCGTGCGTTGGCAGACTACGAACAAGACCCGCGCTTTTTAAGCGCTGAAGACAGCAGTACCGTCCTGAAAAGTTTGGTCAGTCCTGTACTGTTTATTAATATCGAGCCTGAATTTGGTGAGCGTTATCAAGGTATTGTGCCTTTGGACAAAGCCAATTTAGCTGAATGTTTAATGCAGTATTACGACTTATCGGCACAAATTCCAACTCGTATTGTGTTGGCAAGCAATGCCGAACGTGCGGGCGGTTTGCTGATTCAATTGTTGCCGCGTAACAGTGAAGAAGAACAACAACGGGTCGATGAAGATTTATGGCCGCGTGTGACCATGCTGACTGAAACCTTAAAAGCGGAAGAATTGACTGATTTAGACGTCAATGAAATTTTGTACCGTTTATACAATGAAGAACAAGTGCGTTTGCCTGAAGTGGAAGCCTTACGTTTTGGTTGCACTTGCTCCAAAGAGCGCTGTGCCAATGCCTTAATGCAAATTGGTGTTGCTGCGGTACGTGAAACTTTGGAACATCAGAACCCTATTACTATGGATTGTCAATTCTGCAGCACACAATATAGCTTTAGTGCCGAAGAAGCCTTAGGTTTATTTGGAGAACATCTCAGTTAAATGGCATGGTGAATACCATGATTAATATGTGATGCAATGCTGAAAATTCATCAAAAATGAGCAGTACATTCTGCTCATTTTTTATTTACGTGATGACCATCGTCAAAACCTATTATTTTATTACTTTTCATGTGATTAATTTCACAAAACTTTCATGCAATTACTAGAAAATACCGCGTAAATTGGGTATAAATAATCCCATATTTTTTTTATGCCTTTATATATTTTAGGCTGCTTCTTCTCTGGGATATTGATTTTATGAACACCCTGTTCTTTTCTCGTTTAGCATTCATCAGCGCGATTTGCTGTTCAAGTTTAGCTTATGCAGCCAATGCAGACCCACTTTTGGGCAAATGGAAAACATTAGACTACCGCACAGGTTTTTCATTGTCTGACGTAGTCATGAGTAAAGATAAACAAGGTGCGTATGCCGCTACGATTATAGAACTACGTGCGGTTCCTGGCGCACCGCGTTTGGAAAATTGCACACTCTGTACGGGTAAAAATAAAGATAAGCCACTGTTAGGTTTTGTGCCATTAAGTCACTTAAAAGCTACGCCAAGCAATCAAATTGAATTTTATGAAGGTGACTATTTAGACCCACGCACAGGTAAACAATATAAAACTCGTGCACGTTTAAGCAGCAATGGCAAACATTTAACCCTTTATAATGTAGACCTTGCCACCAATGCCAGCCGCAAAATGACGTGGGTGAAATACTGATTTTATTCCTCACCAATGCGATAAAAGCTGTGTTCTGCACACTTTTATCGGAATGATTAGATTTAAATTACCAACTCCATAACACTTATATCTTTTCCTGCCTGACATCTCACACTGCTCAATTTGCTTGTTTATTACATTCTTGCTATAAAACCCGAAATAGAATTTTTACTCTATTTTTTAAAATAACAATTTTGGGGATGCTGTTCATGAAAATAAATTTCAGAGGGATTTTTGCGGGTTTCGTTTTAACAACCCTCTCAAGTGTTGGCTTTGCAGAAAGCGATCTACTGGTCGGTAAATGGAAAACCATTGATGATCGCACAGGTTATTCACGTGCCGATGTCGAAATTCGCAAAAAGCCAGATGGCACTTATGAAGGCATTATCGTGGAAACCCGTAATATTCCGGGTGCAGAAAAAATGGTGATTTGTAGCAATTGTCCAGGTAACTTAAAGAACAAGCCTTTTATTGGCTTGCCATTTATTTGGGGCTTTAAACAAGATACCAAAAACCCACGTGAATTTAACCAAGGCCATGTTTTAGACCCTATTGGCGGTAAAGTTTATAAAGGCAAAGCACGTTTAAGCGCTAACGGTAAGCGCCTTACCTTACGTGGCTATGTGGGTGTTTCGGTGATTGGTCGCAGCGTGACTTGGGTAAAATACTAATTTTAAAAGCTAAAACATTGATTTACAGGGTTCTTTTTAAGAACCCTTTTTATTACCAAATTTTGAAACAATCCTTTTAAACACCATACGACCGTTCAATCCAAAATATTGAAATAAAGGATGGCATTGAATAAAAAATAGACTAATATCTATAAGACATCTATACGCACAAGCCAAATTGACACATCAATATAACAGGCGTGAGCACAGCAAAGGGTTGGCTGAATTTCACCAAAGGAATACAAATAAAAGATTCTATTACAGCGTACACAGGCTAAATTAAAGAGAATCACTTATTGGATATCCACCAATTATTGATGTAAAGCAATCCCTCATTTCAGGCGAGCCAACTCGTTTGAATTCGATCAGAAGGAGTATGCCATGACCACTATTTTATATCGTGAAATCACTTCAGACGGACAGCACACAGAAATTATTGAAGAATTTACCCAGTTAGATTTAAAAAAATTTGCCGAAGCGTGTGGGCAAAGCCCTGAATGGGTCTTACAACTTTTAGAATATGACATCCTGCCTTCCCGCCCTGCCGAACGTATCCACCAATTTTTTGGTGAAGATGTCAGCCGTGCACGCCAAGCCTATCGGTTGCAACGTGATTTTGATGCCAGTTTTTCAGCTGTCGCCATGATGCTTGACCTGATTGATGAAGTGCAAAAATTACGTAAAGAAGTTAAACATCTGAATTTTCAACATAGTTAATCCTCACGCTCTAGTTGTGTGATTCATCACCTTGCTAGAGCGTTTTTCTTTCTATGCCCGTAAATTTTTTTGATGAGAATGATCTACACAATGAAAACTAAAGACTGCAACAAGAAGATTAAAAATATGTTTCCTGAGTTTCGTGATTTAATTCAGGGATTACGCGACAGCAATCCACATTTTTCAAAAATTTTTGAAGATCACGAACAGCTAGACCGTGAAATTAGCCAGTTAGAGCTTGATCCTGTGCATCAGATTAATGATGACATTGAAGCGCTGAAACGCAAAAAATTAAGACTGAAAGATGAAATGTATCACTTGCTGCTTAAAGCGCAAAATGATCAATTAGCTTAAAAGCTCATACAAGTCTAAACCGTACATCTAAATGCAATGATATGCAGGACACAGCAAGAAAAGGCAAAAAGCAAAAAAGATGGCGTATTCAAGTCTGAAAACAGCATTCAAAAAACTGCCATCTTGAGCTAAGTGTCTGCCTATCTGGTTCAATCTGTGGATAAGCTTATCAGTCCTATGGATAACTTTTGAGGTCTGTGGACAACTTTTATCAACGAATTATCTTGTGACATATATTGGATGTGGAACTCAATTTATCACCACATCTGCAAGTCTATCTTCTGGATTATTTAATTTTAGTCAGTTTTTCGACTTCTTTAATGGTGCCTTTCACGGTTTGCTTAATGGGTTCATAGTCTAAAAACCAAAATAAATTCATGGTTTGGTCATTATGTTGCTGTGCCAACATATCAATCACACTTTTTTCACCCAGACCGACAAGGTGCCTACGATAAAAATAATACAGCAACAACAAAGTAGTCATCACCATTACCCCAAGCATGATCCAAAAGGCCTGTGCGTGTTTCAGCCCTGGCATAAACTCAAAGTTCATACCATACACCCCTGTAAATAAAGTCAAAGGTGCAAAAACTGCGGTAATGATGGCTAAAATCCGCATGTTTTCATTGGTCTGGTTGGCAATAGCAGAAAAATGCAGATCAATTGCGGTTTGCACTGCAGAGCGTAAGCGAATGGTATGCTTTTGAATTCGTTCAATGTGACTGGTCAAATCATCCAAACGTACCAAAATAATATCCTGCCGTTCACTACGTTTTTTGCCACGTAAATGTGGGTAGTTATCGACAATTTCATCACGCAATTCCTGCAAGGCTTCTATTTGCTCTTCACATAAATTTTCAACTTGCTGAAACGCCATATTTTCTTGCAGCAATTGATGCCAACGGGTAAAACGACGATGTCCCTGCAACAACTCTTGTTGCCAATATTCCACACGGCGGGTTAGCGGCATGCGAATATCCAAGTAATCATCCGCTACCAAATTCAGTAAACGCAACGTTAAATCTAATGGTGTTGCTGCCAGTTTGCGTGCTTTATTCTGTTCTTCAATCGGGCGTTGTACCGCTGCTTCCACACGTGACAAATAGCTTTCCATGACTTTATTGCCCTGTTCCCGCACACTAATCAAAATCTGCGGTGTCATAATAAAGCTCATCGGCGTAGTGGCCAGTCCAAAAATCCGTTCATGTTTCTCCCCGACTTGTTGCCCTGTTGCAATACGGTCTTCGGGTGTGATCAGTTTACGGAAAATCAATAAGTCATAATCATCTAAAGTATCAAACGCACATGGATGCTCTATATTTAAAATATCGCGCACATGATATTCATTGAGCGATAATTGACTGTACTGAAAAATCTCTTGTTGCCACTGTTCTGCACGGTTAAGCACATCATCACGGGTGCAATCAATCCAGATAAATTCAGGCTCAAGCCCTTCAATTGGCTGTTTTTGCACATAAATATTGGTTTTATGATTGGTATGCAGATAAAAATAATAACTTTGCATAGAACGGGCACTCTATTTCAGTTTTCTTGTACGGTTTTTTGAGATTTTAAGATGTACTCAGTTTAAGCATGGATCAGGCTTCTTTTCAAATACATGCTGTAATTTATGCCGCTTTTCATACAACAAAGATGGTTTGTACGATGCAACAAAATTTTTAGCATAAAAAAACCCGCATTCAGATTGAATACGGGTTTTTTGACCATTTCAGATCATCAACACAGCATTACGCTTGTTCGATATCTTTCATAGTTAATTTGATACGACCACGGTTGTCTACATCAGCAACCTGTACTTTCACTTCCTGACCTTCTTTCAACACGTCTGCAACGTTGGCAATACGCTCATTTGAAATTTGAGAAATGTGAAGTAAACCGTCAGTACCCGGAAGGATATTTACGAACGCACCGAATTCAACAATACGGATTACTTTACCTGTGTAAATTGTACCCGGCTCGATTTCAGCAGTTAAAGCCTGAATTTTTGCAACAGCAGCTTGTGCAGCAGCTTTGGTTTCACCAAATACGCGCACTGTACCGTTGTCTTCAATATCAATTGCCGCTTTAGTTTCTTCAGTAATTTGGCGGATGGTAGCACCACCTTTACCAATCACGTCACGAATCTTGTCTGGGTTGATGTTAATCACTTGGAAAGTTGGTGCATGCATTGAAATTTCTGGACGCGCACGTGAAATCACTTGGTTCATTGCATTTAAGATATGCATACGACCTGCATAAGCTTGGTTTAATGCAACTTCCATGATTTCTTCAGTGATGCCTTCAATCTTGATGTCCATTTGCAATGCAGTAATACCGTTGGCAGAACCCGCAACTTTAAAGTCCATGTCGCCAAGGTGGTCTTCATCACCCAAAATGTCAGAAAGTACCGCGAAACGCTCGCCTTCTTTCACTAAGCCCATTGCGATACCCGCAACTGGTGCTTTCAATGGAACACCTGCATCCATAAGTGATAACGATGCACCACAAACAGACGCCATAGAAGATGAACCGTTTGATTCAGTGATGTCCGATACGATACGAATCACATACGGGAAGCGATCTGCTGCAGGAAGAACTGCTTGCACACCACGACGTGCCAAACGACCATGACCAATTTCACGACGTTTAGGGCCAGATTCACGACCTGTTTCACCTACTGAATATGCAGGGAAGTTGTAGTGCAACATGAAGTTGTCAGTTTTAGTACCCGATAAGGTATCAACCATCAAGGCATCACGTGTATTACCTAAAGTAGTGGTAACCAAAGCCTGAGTTTCACCACGGGTAAACAATGCAGAACCGTGCGCACGGTCTAGAACGCCAACCTGTACGTCAAGCGCACGAACGGTTTTGGTGTCACGACCATCAATACGTGGTTTACCAGACAAGATGTTGTCACGTACGGTACGGTATTTAAGATCTTCAAAGAGTTCGTTCAAGTCATCTGCAATGCCAGTTTCGTCATTTTCAGGAACGAATTGCGCAACTGCTTCTGCTTGAAGTGCATCTAATGCAGCATAACGGTCTTGTTTGATCGCAATGGTGTACGCTTCAGAAATTTTTGCTTCAAACGCTTCTTTTAGTTTTGCACGAAGGTCTTCGTTTTTCTCTGGAGCAGTCCAAGTTGACTCAGTTGCACCTGCAGCCGCAGCAAATTCTTTGATCGCTTGAATCGCGATTTGCATTTCGTCATGACCGTAAAGCACTGCGCCTAACATTTGGTCTTCTGAAAGTTCTTTTGCTTCAGATTCAACCATCAATACAGCAGATTCTGTACCTGCAACCACAAGGTCAAGGTCAGATTGCGCCATTTGTTCAAAGTTCGGGTTAAGCACGTATTCGCCGTTGATTAAACCCACACGCGCCGCACCAATTGGGCCACGGAACGGTGTACCTGCAATTGCAAGTGCAGCAGACGTACCTAACATTGCAGCAATGTCAGCTTCCATGGTTTTGTCAGAAGATACAACAGTCGCAGTAACTTGAATTTCGTTGTAGTAACCTTCTGGGAACAACGGACGAATTGGACGGTCAATTAAACGTGAAATTAAAGTTTCTGCTTCAGAAGCACGGCCTTCACGCTTACCATAACCACCTGGGATACGACCTGCAGCATATTGTTTTTCTTGATAGTTAACAGTCAGTGGGAAGAAATCTTGACCCGCTTTTGCTGTTGGTTGAGCAACCACTGCAACCAATACAGTCACGCCACCCATAGTAATCATTACCGTGTTGGCTTGACGCGCTACACGACCAGTTTCAAGTACAACTTGGTGCTGACCAAATTGGAATTCTTTACGAATAATATTAAACATCGACATGTTTTATTTTTTCCTAGTTCTTGTGAACAATTATTCTCGTGGAGACCCCTAAGGTTTGGCATTCACAATACAATTGTTTAGGTAAATGACAAAGCTTAGAAGCCGACCTCACTCGAATGAAACACGATTTTTAAACACAAAGAAGGAGCGAATCATTCGCCCCTTCCACTGATCTAGCCAAGGCTAGATATACTTTAGTTTTCAGTAATACAGCATTCAACATGCAATAGTCCGAAAATAAAAGCTTAAATCGAATTAACGACGTAAACCTAAAGCAGCAATCAATGCGCTGTAACGAGTCACATCTTTGCCTTTAAGGTAGTCAAGTAACTTACGACGTTGGTTAACCATACGGATTAGACCGCGACGGCTATGGTGGTCGTGTTTGTGCTCTTTGAAGTGACCTTGTAAGTCATTGATTTGAGCAGTTAAAAGCGCTACTTGAACTTCTGGTGAACCAGTGTCGTTTTCAGCACGAGCAAATTTAGCGATGATCTCTGCGCGATCTGCGTTTGTTAAAGCCATTCGATTTCTCCGAGATGCTTAATAAAAAGATTTGATACCGATCAATTGATTGCTCAATTGACTGCCGTGCATCACTACAGCAAGGGCATTATTTTAAGGCAAAAACGTGCCGATTGCAAAACAGAACGACAAACAAGCACTTTTAATTTTGAGATGTACCAATAAAAGTATGATTTATGCTAAGGGTNACTGGAATATTTTGCCGTTAAAATAAAACAGCCCGAGCATAGCTCGGGCTGTTTTTTGCGCTGTAGTTTCTTGTCTTATTATTCTTATTGTCTTGTTTATTGTGGTTATTTGCGCGTTTTCGCGTCTTATTCTCTGAACATTCCTGTTCTTGCTTTCACGTCCTTGTGTGGTAGATTTTGCCACAATACTAAAGTGAAAGAAGTCGTATTTCTCGTATCTGTTTGTAAGCTTTTTCTTACAACAGGTAAGCATTGTCAGCATTTTGCAAATCACCCAAACTTACAGGCATAAAAAAGCCCTGTAGTCTCTCCCAAAACTACAAGGCTTAGCGGCTGTAAGTTTCCTCTTCTCACTCACGTCCTGTCAGTTCGCTGTCTTTCGACATTTATCGTTATTATTCTGCGATTATGCTCAACTATCCCTATTGAGCTTTTTATGTGAAGTCATCTTCTCAAAAAGATCTTGAAATCTCTATGCGCAAATTTCTCGAATCAATGTAAGCCATTTCGTACAAAACCATCTCTTATTCAGTTTTACTTAACAATCCAAAGCGTCATTAATTCTGGCTAATAAACCACTGCTGCGACGGGTACGAATCATCAAAGCTTGCTGCAAAGCTTGCGTATCCACCAACAAACTTACGACTTTTTTAGCACGGGTAATGGCAGTGTAGATCAGCTCCTTACTCAGCAAGTTTTTTGCCGCAGCATCCAACACCACAGCTGTATGAGTAAATTCAGAACCTTGCGATTTATGAATAGTAAGTACAAATGCGGTTTCAATATTTTTAGGTAAGCGTGTTGCAGGCACCCACTTATTTAAACTTGGAAAATATACTTCAAACTGGCGCTGATCATTCTGCTCTCGCATAAAACAGATGCCAATATCACCATTCGACAACCCCAGTTGATAATCGTTATAGGTCATCATGACGGGGCGTCCTGCATACCAATCGCCATGTTTGGTTTGTTTTAACTGTTGCAACAAGCGTTTTTCAATCTGCAAATTCAGTTGTTGTAAACCCAAATGACCATGACGAATTGCGGTTAAAATACGGTAATCATCAAATACATTCACCACATTCTCAACATGCGCTTGAAATGCTGTACTTGATTGTTCCAAGCCCAAAGTATGTGCTTTTAATACCGCTACATAAGCCTGATAACCATACATCAGCTGATCATAATAATGCGCTAAATTTTCCGCTGAAATTTGCCCATTTTGCTGAGGTAAATATTGCAGTTGTAGGGCATCTATTTCGACTTGCTTAAATTGAATTGGCTTTAATTCACCTGCTGCCACGACTTGCTGTTCAAACTCAGCCAAAACCTGTGCAGGAGAATGTTCTTGCTGAATAAACTTCGCCATTGCGCCAATTTTTGCACCTTCAGCAAAACGACGTGTGGTCACTAAATTGACACGGTTATTTGCGAGTTCAGACACTTGCTGTAAATCGGCCAATACTGTACCGACATCGACTGAAGCCAATTGATTGGCATCGCCCAACAGAATTAAACGTGCCTGCGCAGGAATGGCAGCCAATAACATCTGTGACAGGCTTAAATCCAGCATCGACGCTTCATCGACCACAATCACGTCATAAGGTAGAGGTTGTTTAGCGTGAAAACGTGGCTTGCCTGTATTGCCTAAGCCCAATAAACGATGCAAAGTCACGGGTCGTAATTGACGTAAAGCATCGACATTAAACATTTGTAAAGCTTGACTATTCAAGGCATTTTGCAAAGCTTCATCCATCCGCTGTGCCGCTTTGCCTGTTGGTGCAGCCATCGCAATCCGAATATTTGGCAAAGCTTGATTAAGCACCGCAACAATATGCGCCAAAGTATAGGTTTTTCCTGTACCTGGCCCACCAGTGATAATACTTAAACTTTGAGTTGCCGCAGTCTGTAACGCTTTTTGCTGCTGTGGATCTTGCAATAAATTAAGCTGTTCGGCTTGTAATTCAAAGGACAAAGGCGGCTGCGCCTGAATCCGTAAAATATCGCTAGCAACCTGATGTTCCAGTTTCCAGTAGCGATACAAATACAAACGCTGCCCATCAAATACAAACGGTGCAATTTGTGGATCAGGATTTAAAGCGCTACGCTGCAAGTTCATGTACAAATGTTGCAATGCCGCCACTTGTTCTGCGGTTGCAGGAATACAGCTATCCCCTTGCTGAATAGCATCGAGTACCTGTTGCATCAAAATTTGCGCTGAAGCATCAAAAGTGACATTGCTAAATGGCGGCTGACATAGGTAATCCATCCACGCCTGCATTGGCGTTTGAGCTGAATTTAAGTGAATATGCTTGTTTTCCACACAGTTATCCTCAAAGTTATCCACAGGATAAGCAATTGTTTTATTAAGTCGATAAGCTGACTTAGCGTTATTTTTTAAGTTCAAAGTAACCCAATATTTGATCTAGTTGCAGAATAAATTCCGCATCTGGCCGCCAATGACAAACCCCTTGCCCTGCTTGCCCCTGCATACCACGCAAATACAAATAACTGGCTCCACCCAAATGTTGCCGAATATCATAATCTTGCAAACGACTGCCCAAATAACGGTGCAACGCCACCAAATACAAGGCCGCTTGTAACCAATAACTCGATTGGGTCATGTTGTGTTCAAGGTTGGTTTTTTCATAATCGCGCTGATCGGCACCCAAATAATTACTCTTATAGTCGGCAATGTGATAACACTGCCCATCAAAATAAACCAAGTCAATTGAGCCTGTCAGATAACGCGCAGTAGCGGCTTCATTTAAATCTTGAATAGGATGTCCCGCATCTTCAAACAATTGCTGAATTGCTTGAATAAATAAGCGCTGATCTGCCAACGCCAAATAGAATGGAAACTCTGATAAATAATGTGCAGTAGATAAGGCGGAAAGCTGGAAAGTATCGTGCAAAGGAGTATTCAACACATCCTTCAGCCACTCGGTCATGTGCGCAAAAATATCTGCTTCCTGCACAGTCGCGCTGCCTTTGGCAGTGTCGAGTTTTGCAATCAAATCTACCAATAACACATCTGAATTAAACTCTTTGTCGTTATGAAAACGGCGTTTGACTTCTTCAAAAATGTCATCATGACTGGCTTGAAAGTCGATATATTCAAAGAGTTTATGTAAAAAACTCCCCGCTTGAGTACCACGCTGAAAATTAGCTTTGATCCATGCAATCGGTTGAGCCACCTGTACAATTTCCTGTTCCGCTTCGACAGGTTCCTGATTGATTTCATCGGCAGCGGCAGCCTGCTCCTCGCTTGCCAATGCCAAAGTATCGCTACGCATGGCGGCAGGTAAATGTTGTGCCAAGCCACTAAAACTGGTTTTGGTTCGTGGATAAAAGCGACGCTGCGGAAAATCTGCGGCTTCAATCTTAATTTCTTGCACTTGTTCGAGTTGTAATGCTGCCGCCAATTGTGTCAGAGGTGCTTCATCACAGCTCCACGCTGCTGCAATTTCTGCTGAACTTGGCGCTTGTAAACGCCAAACATTTAAACCAGCGGATTTTGGTGCAGCCTCTTTTTTACCTTCTTTTGCAGGCGTAGGCTGTTTTAGCATCGCATAGACCCGATAACTAGCACGGGTGAGTGCCACATACCAAAGCCGATTCAACTCTGCCAAACGGCGCTCACTGTGCTGCTGCATTGCTGTGGCATCTATGTCTTTATGTTTAATGGCAATGATACGTTGCTCAATGCCTTGCTCTTCCTGCGTTGCAAACACCAAAGCAGACTTGTCAGATTTGGGCGGCTGATCTGCCGACATCAAAAAGACCACTTTAAACTCCAAGCCTTTGGACTGGTGAATGGTCATCAATTTCACGCCTGCCGCATTAGAAAGTTTTCGTTCAATTTCCCAATCGCGTTTGGCAGGTGATTCAACTTGCTGTAAATACCAGTAATACAGCATGTAAGCCCCTTGATGGCGTTCACTTTGACGACTCAGCAATTCGGTTAAATGGCGTAAATTCACCACATGCCGTTCATTGTCAAAACTGCGTTTTGCCACCAAATTTTCCCAAATTTTAAATAAGTTCAGGCAGTAATTCCATGCGGTTAAAAAGCCTTTATTGACCCACATTTCCCGAATGCAGTCGAAGTCATAAATAAACTGACCTAACCCCTGTTGCTCAAGTTCAATCAACTGTTGCAAGTTATAACCCAATAAACGTGTCAGTAAGGCACGCTTGACCTTGGCTTCATCATAAGGATGTAAAATTGCAGTTAAAATTGCCGCCACATCTTTGGCTAAAAAGCCTGTAAAAACACTGCGCTGACTACTTCTATTGACCTGAATTCCAATCCGTTCAAGCTCGTATTGGGCTTGATCAAGCTTTTGATGACTGGTCGATAAAATGGCAATATCATCGGCTTGTAAAGCGACTTTGCCTGAAGAGTGATCAAAATATAAATCGCCTGCAATGCCTTGATTTAATAACTCGCGAATTTTTCGTGCAATTTGAATGGACTCATCCTGATCATGTTCCACCGTTACCCAACGCAGCGGTGCGGGATTGGCCTGTTGCCGATCCATTAAGGCAGGATGAGGACGTGAACCTGCAATGACAGGATCATAAATCACTTTTTCACCAAAAGCGGGTTGGCGTTGAAATAACTCATCCACCACACTGACCAGCTCTTTCACTGAACGATGATTTTGTCTGAGCGAGTAAATGCGACCTTGTTTTTTCAGCACATCATCGCGGGCATTGTTATAGGTCAGCATATCACCACCGCGGAAACCATAAATCGCCTGCTTAGGATCGCCCACCATAATCATACAACCACGCGCATACCACTTTGGATTGCGCCAAATTTGTGCCAGCATGTCATCTTGATCTTGGTTGGTATCCTGAAATTCATCCACCAAAATCAGTGGATAACGCGTATGCACAAACTGTGCAAAACGCTGCCCACGTTCTCCCTGCAAAGCTTCAGCTAAACTGCGAATTTGTTGGGCAAAAGTGGTTTCCCCTTTTTGCTGTAAAAGTTGCGGTAAACGCTGTTTGACGTGTTGTACCAAATAGAATTTTAAATTGGTCTCCACCAATTCAATTTGATGCTCAAAATTAAGTTTGGCATCCACCACTGCTTTGATTTTTCGGATCACAGGATGATCAAAAAAAGCATCTTGCACCTCTTGCGTACATGGTGCTTTCGCTTTGTTAAAAATTGATTTTCTGAGCTTACCGTCTTGGTTCAAATATAGTGCAAAGACCGCATTAAACAATGCGGCAAGATGTGAATTAAAATAATGTTCTAAAGGGCTGTGCTTAATTTTTTCAATCAGTTTTGGCAAAGTCACTGTAAATAGTGGCTGCAACCCCTTCTTATCACTCCCCGCGACATAATGGGAAAAATTAAAGCTATATTCACCATCATAATATTCTTTTAATTCTTCAATTTGCGTCATGGTGATACTGGCTAAATTCTGCAACGCCTCTGCTAAATCCTGAACCTCCAACTGTGCCTGATCTATGCCTTGAATCTCTGCCGATGCAAAATTCAAACTGGTATTGACCAGACCCTCATAATCGGCTGCCGATTTCAACCGCCCACATAACAGCATATAGTCCACAACATGCTGAGGCTGCGCCTGAATCCATTCTCGCAGCACATCATGCACCAATTGTTCGGTATAGACCGATGCTTGGTCAGTAATATTGGCGCGCTCAATTTTGCCGCTTTCAAAGGAGAATTCACGCAATAATTTTTGGCTAAAGCTATCCAGCGTTCCGACAAATAATTCATCGAGTTGTGCAATCACCAAGTTCAAACGTGAACTGGCATAGTCCAGTTTTAAGCGATATTCCTGCAGAACATTTTTGAGTAAAGGATCTTGTAGTTGTGCAATTTTCTCTGCAAGGGCGCGTTGATCTAAAGACTGATTTAAACACTGGTCGATATATTGTTGGGTTTCAAGCAAGCGTGCACGAATACGACTTTTTAGCTCGGCTGCGGCGGCACGGGTAAATGTGGTCGCAATCACTTGATTAGGCAAATAATCTTTCAGGAAAATCCGCACCATCAAACTAGATAAAGTATAGGTTTTTCCTGTACCTGCCGATGCTTCAATCCAATGCAAGCCTTTAAATTGCATCTCTTGAATTGGGTCATAACAAATTGGGAATAGGCTAGATGAGTTCACGCAGATTCCCCTTGTTTTTGAAGATTTTTCGCAGATTCATAATTTTCAATGATGGGCTGATACAGTCGATGGCTATATTGCTGAAATGCCTCAATCAACAACGGTTCAGTTTCACTGTCTTGAAAAATAAATGACCAGTCTGGGTGATTTTTCTCACTTTCATCAATAAAGCTCCTCCTAGCACCGTCATGCCAATGTTTTACGAAGCTTTCCATGTTCAAAACCTGATCGGACTGAGCTTCATCCCATTGGATTTCAAATTCTTTTTTATCTTTCATTTTTAAAACTAAAGCCGCAGGCAATAACACAGGATATTGCTGTGCGTGTTTCCAGAACTCAAACCACTGGGCTAAATACTCGTGTGCTTGCTGTGCATTGATATTGGCAAAATGAATCACCGCATCTTTACACACCACAATCCGCTCTAAATCTTGATGTTCTGTGTTCTGATAGGCCACCCAAAACAAATATTCCAACCACACTTCGGCATATTTTCTTGGTCTGGCACTCGCTGCCACCACGCTACACCAAAGCTTTGTCGGCTGTTCAGGCACTTGAATACGGATATGCAGATGCGGATTCATTTTCCAAAGCTGTTGCGTTGTTGTGGTTGCCTCGTCTGCAAATTGCTGGAGTGTGTCACGTAAATATTGCTGTTCTTGCAGTCCCGTTTGAAACGTGGCATTTAAGGTTTTACCCACAGGCAAGGTATCTTGCAACAAGCTTTCTGCATCTTGCTCGCCATGTTGCAGTAAAAAATCACGCACACTATATTTTTCCAAGCCATTTAAAATAAGCGGCTCGTGGTTCATTGCAGCAGTGTCGGATTGTAAATTTTCGACCCCAATCGCTTTTAAATAGGCACGCGCAGGGAAACACACATCTCGAATCCATTGCATACTGTCGAGTACCACCACGTCTTGTGGCAATAATGGATATTCACCAAACCATGCTTCGCGTGGTGTGGTTTCTTGCTGCATTTGTTTGGCAACCCGATACCATTGATCTTTAAAGCGAACTTCACGGCTTTCGGCAAAACGCAGTTGATCAAAAGGTTGCAAACTATGTAAGTGATAAAGAGATTTCAATTGTGCGGGAATCTCGACACCATTCAAATTTAAGCGTGAATCGCTAGCTTCATCGGGATGTTTCACAATCAACTCCAAATGCTGCACAAATTCCTGCACCAGCACGGATGGATCGCGCACCTCGCCATCACTGACATCAAAACCGTTATAAAATAACCAAACACTGTCTTGCGC
Organism: Acinetobacter seohaensis; assembly: GCF_056431365.1. Lineage (NCBI taxonomy): Bacteria > Pseudomonadati > Pseudomonadota > Gammaproteobacteria > Moraxellales > Moraxellaceae > Acinetobacter > Acinetobacter seohaensis. Next base: position 84,893 of record NZ_JBWKMK010000051.1, on the reverse strand, counting down.
CAACAATAAACTATCTAAAAATGCCCCTTGATTATCCTCAATGCGTGAACGATCTCCCAGTTGTGGTTTTAATAATTGCATCAAATCAAAAGCCAATTGCTGGTCACGACTTGGGAACACGCCATTGTCCAAATTCAGCATCACAATCAGCTTATACGGCAGTGGACGAATTGCACCAATTTGGCTAAAGGTAATGGCGCCCGATGGACTGGCTTGTTCGAGTTGGGTTTCGAGCTGGGCTGAAATTTCTTGCAGAATATAATCCAGCGGTAAGCTTAAATGACGCAAATCTTGACCCGACTGCACATCAAAATAACTGGCTAAGGTCAGCATACGGTCATGTTTTTGCACCAAACTAAACACCGATGCCAACACATCTACCCCTGCATCCTGAAACTCACTCAGGTCTTGCATCAGTTGTTTAAGCCAATATTCCACCGTTTTGGCTTGCCCCAATTCATGCTGAATTAGCCAATCACGGCGCTGTGCAAAATCCTGATAAATTTGAACCAGTTTAAAAATCAATTCAAAATCGCTACTTTGCACATCGGCATAACTTAAAGTGTGCTGAACCACGCAATGCTCTGGCACTGCAACGCCCAAAGCCAAACGATCTAAAGCAAACTTTAAGCTGAACCGATAATCTTGATCATCTGCACTCAGGCTGCGTTTTAAATGCTCGGCATCTAAACCACGTTTAAAACCTGCATTGGCCAACAACTCATTCATGCGCTCAATATTGTTTAAATTCAAGGCATAACGCTGTTGTGTGGCAGCTAAACTCAACCAGTCACCAAACTCCTCAAAGCTAAAACGTCCTTGTACCAACGCTATACGCCCAACCACCGCACGCCAAGCATTGTGAATATCTAAAGAGCTGATACCTGCTATTTGAATAGGCAAATACACACTATCTTGACTGAGTTGATGCCCTAAAGTAGCTTGATTCTGCTGTGCTTTTTGTTGTCCTTTCTGATAGAGATCACGCTCACTTGGCGGTGCAGCAAATACGCTGCGAATTAAAGACTCTTGTTCTTTGAGTTTCGGACTCAATACCAAAATATCACTGGCTTGGCGGCTGTCATCTTGTCCTAGCCATGCAATTAAACGATCTTTGAGTACCTCAAGCTGACGTAAACTTGAATGACACACATGAATTTGCAATGACTCATCGGCAGGATCTAAGTCATACGCCTGCGCGACTGGCTCAACCAAATTCAATACATCCGATTGAATTTTACCCAGTAAATGCTGCGGCTCTTCTTCAGGGAAAAGATCATACCACTCGCCTTCATCACCACTTGACAACGCCGCCAATAAAGAAAAGTGATCACGTGCCTGTTTACCAAAGCGTGTCAGCAAAGGATGATGTGACTCGCGCATATCGGCATTAAATTCGCCATTATATTTTTTGATATATGCAGCAATATCATCATCACTTACGGTTTTATTTTGACTTTCCATCTCACGAATAAAACGACTTTTGATTCGCGCATCCATGTTTAATTTCCACTTAGGATCGACCATGTCTGCCCAATATTCTTGCGATGGGTTGTAATGCAGAATAAAAATATCCATATACTGCGCCAAACGGCGGATAAACAGCAACTGACTTGGCGGCAAATCCAATAAGGTAAAAATCACCAACTGTTTGGGTAATTTGTTAATACACGAATTTGGATTTTCAGGCTCGCCCAAAGCTTGCCAAAATTGCAGATCAATCTCCTGCATTTTTTCAAAATCTGCATGAAAAATATGCAACCACAACCAACTTTGCCATTGCTCTAATTCTTCGGCTTGCTCTTGAGTAAATGCGGCTATTTCCAATGCCGCTTGTTTTTCTTCTTCGCTCTCAAAGTTTTTAGGGATATAAATTTGCTGCTTTAAGTTCAGGCGTTTCTGTTGTCCCCAAACCGCTAACCAATTGCTTTGACATTGGCAGACACCCTCGCAGCCTTTTTGGCAAAAACCACGATAAACCATGTAATTGCTAAATAAACGTGAAACTTTATCTGCCACCCAATACAGCATGTTTTGCTTTTTGAGCTGCTTTTCTAAACCCTGTGACAATTGCTCTGCGCTGTCATAAATTCGCTGAATCAAACGATGTAAAGCATGCTCGGCAGGAAGTGGGTTTTGTTCGTGTTGTATCCACGGTTGTAAGTCATAAAACACACGCCATTGCATCACAATACGCGGAATATTTGCCTGACGCACCCGATCTTTATCGTCTAAAACTGCCTGATAAGCGGCCCATTGAAAGGCACGAATACGATGATGAAATTCAGTATTGGCACTAATGCCTTTTTGCTCGGCTATTTTTTCCGTCAGCCACTTTTCTACTGCCACTGAAGGCACAATAAAATGCTGGGTTTGTAGCACCTGAAGCGGATTCGATGTCGGTTGACGTATGGTTTTCAGCATTTCATTGACTAAAACTTCTATACGTTGGCTTTGTATGACATGAATCGCCATAAGGTATCCTTTAATTTATTTTGAATAAGAATGTATTAAATGTACTAGAAGGCCGTTGATCTATCATTTGCCTCAAGCACAACAAAAGAATAAAGATTATTGGCTATACACTTACAACGGTGTATGCCACTTTACAAGCATACTTTTATTGCCTACTTTATTCAAAAAGTGCTTTGAATAAAGTGGTTTAATTTACCAAACAGCATACGATTATCCGCCATTTTAAGGTTGTATTTATGATAAAAAGAGAGACAATTCCAGACAGTATTGATCCAAGCCTAGACTTGGAAATGATTCGTGCAGAATGCCTAGAACTGGTCAAAAAACGTGCCTATTTTTCTGCAGGTGCAGCCGTCATTCCTGTGCCGTTCTTAGACGTTGTCATTGATGTGGGCATCTTGTCGCAACTGATTCCAGAAATTAATGCACGTTTTGGCTTATCTCCTGAGCAAGTCAGCGTGTATGATCCTGAAACCCGAAAAGTCCACTGGAGCGAATTGCGTAAACGCGGTGTGGAATTTTCAGGCTTAGTCGTGGCGCGTACTGCAGTAAAAAAATCCCTGAATAATGTCGCAGCCAAGTACATCACCAAACAAGTCACCAAGTTTATTCCATTGGGTGGACAAATGGTGGCAGCAGGTTTGGGTTATTTTATTATGAAAAAAATTGCCGAAACGCATGTTGAAGAAAGCTATAAACTGGCAAAAAGCATTCAGCTTAAACAAGCCAAAGTTGTGAATGCTTAATTTTTAAACTAAACAGACTCAAATTCAGCTAACTTAACACGCAGTCTTTGCATCCTCGAGGCAGATTATTCTGCCTTGAGTTGTTTCAAGATGGTTCTTAAAATTTCCAAACGTGCTGCATTTTTGTCATTACTCGGAATGATGTGCCACGGTGCATATTCGGTACTGGTACGTTGCAGCATATCTGCCGCTGCCACCAAATAATCATCCCAACGGCTACGGTTGCGCCAGTCTTCATCTGTAATTTTAAAACGCTTATGTGCGGTTTCCTGACGTGCTTTAAAACGCAGCTCCTGCTCATCTTTACTAATGGCTAACCAAAATTTGATGACGACAGTTTGATGATCATTTAAGTCTTTTTCAAAACGGTTGATTTCGTCATAAGAACGCTGCCATTCCAGTGGGCTAATCAAACCTTCTACACGTTCTACCAATACCCGCCCATACCAAGAACGGTCAAAAATATTGATTTTTTCTTCAGGCAGAATTTTCGTCCAAAAACGCCACAAATAAGGACGACTGATTTCAAAGGCTTCAGGTGCACTAATGGTGTAAATTTCGTATTCACGCGGATCCAGTTTTTTTACAATCCGTTTAATCGCGCCGCCTTTGCCTGCTGCGTCCATTCCTTCAAAAACAATGCTGACATTACGGTTATCTAAACGCAGTGCATCTGCCACTTTTTTCGTGAGTTTCTTTAACTCTGCTTTATAGTCATCCTCATTGACCGATTCAGATACAGGATTAAGCAAAACTTCTGGAATTTCTGCAGCTTGCCAAGTGATGCCCGAACTGGTCGGATGCACAGGACAATGCTCTAAAGCACGTAAAATATGCTGTGCAAATTGTTGATCGCGGATGGTTTCATCTTCGCAATCAATCATAATCCAGTCATCGGTAAAGCGTTGGCGCAGCTTTTGCAAGCTGTCATATTGCTTTTTATTGCGCCAATCCAAGCCGTGCAATTTATGCCAATGCACTTCGCTCGGTTCCATATCATCTAGTCGTTTTTGTAGTGATTTCCACGATAAATCGAACCAGATTTTAATGACATCCACATGGTTATTTTTTAAGTCTTCTTCATAGGCACGCATTTTTTCGACATAGTTATCAAACATGGTGTCATCAATTTGTTTAGACACATGCATGGCTGTGCTTAATAAGTCACTATACCAATTGCCAAACATCACCATAATTTGACCTTCGGCAGGAATAAAACGTGCATAAGGCTGCCAAAGTGTCTGTTTGGGATTAAACGGGTGCGGCGCATCGGCTTTTACCCTTAAATAACGCGGATCGACCCATTCTCTTAATTGTTTAACCGATTCACCCTTACCCGCCAATTCAATGCCGCTCACTAAAATCAGCAAACTTTTGGCATTTTTTTCACCTTTGGTATTTTTTAAAGCATATTGGGCTTCAATTAGCTCGACTGAAAGTTGTTCTTCTTCCATGAGTTTAAATTCAGTATGTGCTTGTGACATCATCTACCCTATTGTTGTGTTATTTAAGCTCTGCTGATCATTCGTCTATATTTACGATATTAGAATGAGCGACAGACTTTGATCAGTATACGAATATCGACCCATTTTTTAACAACTTTTCGCGTATTTTTGTAGATTAATCTCACACACTGACCTTTGCCGTTTGGAATTCTGTGTAATTTGTCATAGCGACGAGATCAAACTCACATTAAGATTTGCCCATTCAACTCAATAATGAGACACCCTATGTCTAAACTTGCTGCTTTAGATGAGCTGTTAGAACTGTATTATCAATTTAAATATCATAAAAATCCTATGCTTTTTCAACGCTTACAAGATGTTCAAGCATGGCAAAAACAGCGTATGCAACGCACCCATGCCACACAGTTTGCCGAAAAGCACAATGTCTTGATGGCTGAATATTTTTTAAACCGCTTATATGGCGGTCCAGATTTTGACGCTTTGGCAGGTCAAATTGCTCGCCTACTGAAATATGCACACAAAGCTGAAAAAATCATCCCTGAAAATGCAATCAAAACAGGGACTTCTGGGGTAAGTCTGGCGATTTTGGCAGTGCAGTTAGATGAACAAGTCGCGATACAATTGCTACAGGACTATCCTGAAAATATGCCTTTAAATGATGAGATGATGCGTCTGACTTATTTAAAGCTCGATCAGGGCGAAGCACGCTTAAAACAATTAAATATGTTGGATGAACTGGGTAAAAACCTAGATAAATATATGCGCTCTTTTGTGGTCTATACCGCTTTTAAAATGTGTAAAGGCGCGGCGCAAAAATACAGTTTTCAAATTATGTATGAGTTTATGCAAGATGGCTTTTTAGCCATGAAACCATTAAAGTCTGCAGAGAAATTTGTGAAGCAATTTACTACCACAGAACGGGAAATTATTGCCAAAGTACATGCAGGTGATTTACATCCATTTTCATAATCCCAATGTGTGAAATAACCAACACTTATTCAGCACACTTACGCTATCTTTGGTTTTTTCTGTATATTATTCATAACAATTGCATGATGATTACTGTACAAGTGCTTAGAATCTGTCATCATGCATACACTGCAGCCTTAAGCCTTTTTATCCTGAGGAGTGACTCCAATGTCGAATGAAAATCAAACGCCTACCGCTACTCCCGAGTCGGCACAACCAACAGACAAAGTGAGTCCATTCTTAACCGAACCTCTACCGCAAGGCGCTCCACAAGGTCAGCAACAATCTTTAGAACAAAAATTAACGGATACACCTGTTACGGGTTCAGTGCCAAAATATAATTTGCCGCGCGGTGCCAACACAGGCAATGTCGGTGCAACCACACACTTCGGCTACCAAACCGTCAGCAGTGAAGATAAAGCCCAGAAAGTCGCAGAAGTCTTCCACTCGGTTGCAAGCAAATACGACATTATGAACGACTTAATGTCATTTGGTATTCACCGCTTATGGAAACGCTTTGCGATTAATATGTCAGGTGTACGTCGTGGTCAGCGCGTACTGGACATTGCAGGCGGTACGGGTGACTTAGCCAAAGTCTTTAGCCGTGAAGTTGGCCCTACAGGTCATGTGGTACTGTCAGATATTAACGAATCTATGCTGAATGTTGGCCGTGACCGTCTAATTGATGCAGGCTGTACCAATGTCGATTTCGTGTTGGCGAATGCCGAAACTTTAGAACCATTTGAAGACAACAGCTTTGACTTACTGACTATTTCATTTGGTTTACGTAACGTGACCGATAAAGATGCAGCTTTGGCAGCGATGTACCGCGTACTCAAGCCGGGTGGTCGTTTATTGATTTTAGAATTTTCAAAACCAGTATTTGAACCGTTCTCAAAACTCTACGATTTATATTCATTCACAGCATTGCCATTGATGGGTAAAATTGTCGCAAACGACTCAGAAAGCTACAAATACTTGGCTGAGTCTATTCGTATGCACCCAGATCAACGCACTTTAAAAGGCATGATGGAACAGGCAGGCTTCCAAAACTGTGATTACCACAACCTGACTGGTGGTATTGTTGCCGTTCACCGTGGTTTTAAACTCTAAGGCGTACCGCAATGTGGTCAATTCTCGCCCTTGGTGCAGTTGAGAAACTGATTCATCATGTTATTGATTTGGATGCGATTACTCGCATCCAGCTCAACCAACTACACGGCAAAATGTTGCGTGTGGTGCTCGATTCGCCACAGCTTTCTGTAGATGTCTTTTTTGATGACAACAAAGTTCGTTTAGAACCTACTGCAACAGGTCACAGCGAGCAGCCTTCTATTTTTGAGCATGAGAAGCGCTCTAGCTTCGCAAGGTTTGATCAAGCGCAAAATATCAGCCCCGCAACGGCCACTTTGCATGTTAAAAATGTGGTGCAATTGCTTAAACTGTTGCTATCCGATGAAGTGGGCAATATTCCCCTACAAGGTGACTATCATCTTTTACAAGATATTCAGCGCATTATGCAGCAGGCTGAACTAGACTTGGCCGCACATTTAAGCCCTTGGATTGGTCCTGCTTTGGCTCATGAAGTTGGCAAAATTCAGCTTGCACCCAAGCATTTAAAACGCAGTCTACACAGCCATTTGTTCTTTGCTGAAGATGCCCTAAAAGAAGACAGTGGTTTATTTGCCCCACGCTGGCAAATGGATGACTTACAACAAGATACGCGCATTTTTCAACAAAATTTAGACCGTGCCGAAGCCAAAATCCAACAGCTACAAACGCAGCTTGATGCACAGCCAGATACCGCTTCTGACACCTTAAACTCCACTCAGCCCTAGGGAATAAGTCTTTATGATTCCGCACGTTTCACGTTTACTCGAACTTTGGCGCATTGCCGCGCACTATAGACTCGACACGTTGTTTCCTGCGGAAGAACTACCAGAAAAGGCACGTCATGCACTCAGTTTTATTCGCATGCACCCTGCGGCTTGGTCAAGTAAAGAGCGTAAAAACCCGCTGAAGCTCAAAGAAGCTTTAGAAGAAATGGGACCACTGGCGATTAAACTTGGGCAATTACTGTCTACACGTCGTGACCTGATTCCGCCTGAAGTTTTACAGCAATTGGTGTTGCTACAAGACCGTGTCAAACCATTCGGTTCTGACGTGGCACAAATGCGAATTCAGCAATCGCTCAAGGCAGACATCAACACCCTGTTTGCCCGTTTTGATGAGCAACCTTTAGCAGCAGCCTCCATTGCGCAAGTCCATACCGCTGCCTTGCATGATGGTCGTGAAGTCGTCGTTAAAGTCACCCGTCCCGATATTCGCCAGCAAATTCTACAAGATTTTGAAATTCTGGAATGGCTCGGTGCAGCACTGGAAAAACGTCTGGAAGCGGCACGCGCTCTACATTTATCTGAAATTATTCAGGACTATCGTCAAATTATTCTCAACGAACTGGATTTGACCTTAGAAGCGGATAACACCCGCCGCATGCGTCACTACTTTACAGGCTCAAGCATGATGTACGTGCCTGAAGTCTATATGGACAGTAAAGATGTGATGGTGGCAGAGCGCATTACAGGTGTGCCAATTTCCGACACGGCAACCTTTGATCGTTTGGGGATGAATCGTGCCGATTTGGCAGAAAAAGGCCTCACGATTTTCTTTACCCAAGTGTTCCGTGACAACTTTTTCCATGCCGATATGCATCCTGGCAACGTCTTTGTGGAAACCATCAATCCGAATAATCCGCGTTTTATTGCGCTAGATTGTGCGATTATGGGCGAGCTGTCCAAGCATGACCAAATGACCGTAGCACGTATGTTGCTGGCGGTGATGAACAGCAACTTTATGCAGCTGATTCAAGTGGTGCACCAAGCAGGTTGGATTCCACCGGGCACAGATCAAGATGCTCTCGCCCGTGAAATGCGCCGTACTGTCGGGCCAATGGTGTCTAAACCGATGCACGAATTGGACTTTGCAGGCATTCTGATTCAGGTCATGGATATTGCACGTCGTTTCCATTTGGAAATTCCACCGCAATTGATGCTACTCCTGAAAACATTGGTGCATGTTGAAGGCTTGGGCACAGACTTATATCCAGAACTGGATATCTGGAAACTGGCAAAACCAATTTTAACGGATTGGATTAAAGCCAATATGAATCCAGTCAAAAATGTCAAAGAAATTGGGCAGCAAATTCCCGACCTGTTACTGGGTGCGCAAGACTTACCAAGTTTAATGATTGACAGTTTAAATGGTTTAAAAAACCAATCGGCTTGGCATTCCAAACAATTGCATGAATTACAAAGCATGCGTCTACAAATGGAACATCAGCAAAAACGCAGCTGGATTTTTGGCAGCATTATGGCCATTTTCCTCTCCATTGCGATTATTGCACCGTGGTATGTCTCTATTGTTTTAATCGCGTTGGCAAGTTTCTTGGCGATTTGGCGTATAGCTAAATAAAGCCACATTGCTTGATAACAAACTGATTAGACGATAAAAAAATTAGAAAGCCTGTTTTAAAGCAGGCTTTTTTATCACGCTGATTTTCTCTAACTCATCCTAAAAACTACCGCATGACTCATCAGTCACCAAGTGATGCCTCTCGCCATTGTTGTAAATATCACCACACCTACAATTAATGCACATTTGTAGCGTTATAGATCAAGCATGACTCAGATTTTGCATAAACGTGCCCCTGCACTCAATATTCGCGCAGGACATCTGGCACGCCAACTGATTGAACAAGAAGGCTTACATGCCCAACACGTCGATATTATTCCAGGTGCAGCAGGCGGCCCCAAAGGTATTGGCATTCAAGGCTTAGACCAAGCTATTTTTGGCGAGTTTTTTGCCCAAGCCCCAAAGCGTCGTACTGTGGTCGGTTCTTCAATTGGCAGTTGGCGCTTTGCCAGTATTTTGGCGTGGGGCGCAAAACAAGGCACTGAACGCCTGTCCGATTTATATACCAACTTGTATTTTCATAAAAAAATGTCGCGCCAAGAAGTCGCTGAGATTTGTCAAAATATGCTGTTTGAACTGATTCAGGGACAGCAACAACAACTGATTCAGCATCCTGACTATCACCTCACGGTCATTTCCGTCAAAGCTCAACATATTTTCCAAAGTGACCAAGCCTTGCCTTTGCTAGCATCTGTGGCTGGAATTATTGGTAGCAATGCCATTGCGCGCAAACATAACCGCTTATTTATGCAACGCGTCATCAGCCAACCTGCGCAAGGTCAGCAGTTTATGGTAGAGGATGATTTTGTCACCCATTACCAAGCCCTGAATGAGCAGAATGTCGCACCGTGGCTGCTCGCCTCAGCGTCTATTCCCGGGGTGATGTCTGCTATTCGTGACATTCCTGATGCGCCCGTGGGCAGTTATCGGGATGGTGGCTTAATTGACTACCATCTAGATTTACCTTACCAAAGTCAGGGCATTGTGCTGTACCCACACTTTACCGACAGCATTACCCCTGGCTGGTTTGATAAAATGTTGAAGCATCGTAAAGCCAATCCTGAAAATCAGGCCCGGACACTCTTGCTATCACCTTCGGCAGAATATTTAAGCAGCTTGCCTTTAGGCCGTTTGCCCGATCGTAAAGACTTCACCTTAAAAGGTTTAGATCAGGCACAGCGCATTCGCTTATGGAAACAATCGGTGGCAGAAAGTCAGCGTTTGGGCGATGAATTTCTGGAAATGGTGGAAAAACAAAACTTCCCTCAATTTATGCAAACGCTTTGACAGTACAAATCTGGCAAGATAATTTAGGTAAATTGTCTTGAATCACGTACACTATAGGGACGATGCAAAATCGTGCGCTCAGAAAATAGCGTCCATACAATTTAAATTAATTTTGGTGAACAACTCATGAATAACTTGCAATGGCTCGATGAAGTAAAATTTAACGAACAAGGATTAGTGCCTGCCATTGCACAGCATCATCAAACAGGACGTGTGTTGATGGTGGCGTGGATGAACCGTGAAGCCTTGGCACTGACTGCCGAAAAAAATCAGGCGGTGTATTTTTCACGTTCACGCAATAAATTGTGGCACAAGGGTGAAGAATCTGGACACTTTCAAACTGTGCACGAGATTCGTCTGGACTGCGATGCCGATGTGATTATCCTGCAAATTGAACAACATGGTGGAATTGCTTGCCACACAGGGCGTGAATCTTGTTTCTATCGCAAACTCACCGCCAATGGTTGGGAAATTGTAGATGCACAGCTGAAAGACCCGAATCAAATTTATGGTGAACAAGCCGCCAATGCTCACACCTTAGCCATGAGCCAATCAAAGGCACAAGCTGAACAGGTTGAAGTTTTGGCTTATTTAGGGCAAATGATGAGCGAGCGCAAAACCGCTAATCCTGACTCATCTTATGTAGCCAAGCTATACCATAAAGGCTTGAATAAAATTTTGGAAAAAGTCGGTGAAGAAACCGTAGAAGCCATTATCGCAGCCAAAGACTTCAACACCGAAGCCAATGCCAACAATAAAAATGACCTAATTTATGAAGTGGCCGATTTATGGTTCCACAGCATTGTCATGTTGGGTTATTTCGATATTGAACCGCAAGTGGTACTGAATGAATTGGCTCGTCGTCAAGGTTTATCAGGCTTGGTTGAAAAAGCCAACCGTAGCCATTAACGCGAAAAGCCAACCCTGATCTGTGTCTGTAATCACCAAGCCTCGCCCGACCTATGAGCAAGCCACTGCTATAGATAATGCACGTCTGGGCAAATCTTTTAAAGTGATTGCCTATGCAGGTACAGGTAAAACCACGACCTTACAAATGATCAGTGATGCCATGCCAGAACGGCGTGGCATGTACTTGGCATTTAACAAAGCCATTGCCGCAGAAGCACAAAGTAAATTTCATCGTCAGGTCGATTGTCGTACATTTCACTCGCTTGCATATCGCAGCGTTCCACGTGGAGTCACCGACAAATTACGCCTACCCCGTTTAAGTCCAAGTTTTATTGCCAAAGAGTATCGTTTAGAACCGATTACCCTTAGACGTATGATGGGCGGACGCTATGAAAAATATGTGTTGATGCCAAGTCGTTTAGCCAGTTTGGTGGCCAATGCTGTGAGTCATTTCTGCTCGACCAGTTCGCAATACCCTGCCCCACGACATTTACAAGCACCCAGTTGGTTGCATCCAGAAGACATCGACACCTTACAAAAGCATCTTTATCCTGCGGTAGAACGACGCTGGTTGGAGTCAATTGACCCGAATCATCAGGCTGGCATTGGACACGATATTTATCTGAAACTTTGGGCTTTGTCCGAACCCAACATTCCTGCCGATTATGTGCTGTTTGACGAAGCTCAAGATGCCGACCCGCTCATGTTGGGCATTTTACTCAAGCAACGTAATACTCAAGTGATTTATGTGGGCGATGCGCATCAGCAAATCTATGCTTGGCGTGGTGCAATCAATGCCATGCAGCAATTACCTTTGCCTGAATCACGGCTGACCACATCATTCCGTTTTGGTGAAGAAATTGCCCTGACCGCCAATGCCATTTTAGGTGGGCTGAATGAAACCGTGCCACTCTTGGGCAATCCAGAATTACATTCCAAAGTGGTCAACAAACCGCATACCAAAATGCGCGATGCGATTTTATGCCGTACCAACGCCCGTGCCATGGAACTGCTACTGGCAGGTTTGGTACATGGCGACAAAGTCAGTCTGCAAGCCGACCATGTGCGCTTAAACCGTTTTGTCGATGCTGCCGCGATGCTCAAACAAGGCAAACGTGTGACCGATGTTCCTGAACTGGCATGGTTTAACTCTTGGCATGATGTGCACGAATACTGTGAAACCAACGATGGCAGTGACATTAAGCCTTTGGTCAAACTGGTGGATGATCACGGCACTGATCCACTCAAACGGGCGTTGGCAAAAATCACCCCAATTGACCAAGCCGACTATATTATTTCGACAGCGCATAAAGCCAAAGGTTTAGAATGGAATCGGGTACATATTGAAGACGACTACCAATTTAAACTGAACGACAAAGAACATAAAATTAGCGATGAAGAATTAAGATTGCTGTACGTGGCATGCACACGTGCTAAAGTCAGTTTAAATATTCATCATATTTACGATTTGGTACAACAACTGAAAATAAAAATGCCGACATCGTTACGCAAAGCGGTGGGGTAATTGCAGCAGGTGCGCTATGAAAATTACATCGGTTCATTTCAGACACATCACCCATTTTGCAGACCTAAAACTCGAACTCAATTATCACGACCTGCCCATTACGCTTATTTTGGCAGACCAAAGCGCGGGTAAAACCTCGCTGTTACGATTTAGTTATCAAGCACTGACTTGGTTTGCCGCTCGCTATAAAGACTTACGCACTGCGGGTTTGGTCATGCAAGATCAAGATATTTTATTCAATCGCTTGCAAGCTAAAATTGATGTTTGTGTGGAAATTCCGGCAGACATAGGCAGTTTGGCAGAATCAAGCAACACGCAAATTGAAAGCACCCAACATTGTGACTGGCAATTATATAAAACCCTGAATAGTAGCGGCGTAGGAGTAAGCAAAGCAGAAACCGCCAAGCTTGAAAAAATGGTGCAGCTCTATCAACACGCCATTAAACATGACCCGATGCAAGGTCTACCGCTGATTGCCTACTACCCTGCAGAACGCTTCGTGAATGAAGTTAATTTACTCAATAAAAATAATCCGCTGATTTTACAACCTGGACATGCCTACGAAATTGCTGCGATTCCATTCACGACATTTACTCGTTTTTTTGAATGGTTGCGGGAAATTTCCGATATTGAAAATGCCCAAAGTGCGCAGCTTTTACACAAGCTATATCAGCAACAACAAAGCGAACTCGCACAAACCCTGAATCAGTCCTTATTGCATGCCTATACCCAAATGCATGCACCGAGTTTACAAGCACTGAAAGATGCCTTACAAATCGTGCTGCCTGAAATTGAAGACCTATATCTACAACATCTGCCTAAATTACAACTCATGGTGCGCTGTCAGGGCAAAGATATGCTGTATCAGCAATTGTCGAACAGTCAGCGCAACTGGATTGCTCTGGTAGGCGATATTGTACGTCGCCTCTGTTTGCTAAACCCAAACAGTTTGTATCCGTGTCGCGAGGGAGATGGTATTTTGTTGATTGACCAGATTGATCATCAGCTCGATCAACAACAGGCCGCACAAATACTGACCCGTTTACATCAAGCTTTTCCGCGCTTACAAATTATTGCCACAGGCAACCGCAGCGAACTTTTGGAACAAGCGGAACGCTTTCAATGTTTAAAACTGGAACATCAACAGCTGCATCCCATCGCATGGCAAAGTTTACAACCGCAGTTTGCAGAAATTTATGCTGATGTGCTAGAAACCACTCACACGACAGAAGACGTCAGCCTACAAGAACAAAACCCAACACAATTAGGCACGGCTGAAATTTTGCAGCAGATTCAAAACCATTTAACTGCCGAACAAAAACAGGAATTGCTGCAACGCTTACAGCAATTGGATAGTGAGCCAACACCTGATCAATTGCCTGAATCTTAATTGCCGAAGTCTTTCAAGGCATACTTGGGCAAAAAGCAAGGAAATACTTTATCCCGCATATAACAGACGGTATATAATGACTTTGCTGTATGCAAAAAAAATTGATGTTGTTTTATTCATGTAATAAAATCAGATTAATTTTGAACTTTTATAGTAAAATCCGATTTTGCTGTAGTTTTTAAAGTTGCGCAATACAACTTTTTATACCTTGAATAGTGTCTATTGACCTTTCAAACACGGTGAATGCTGTAAAAATGCAGCAGATGCAGATCAACTTCATCCATAGTTCAACTAGGTTGTAGATTGACGCATCTAAATATTTTTAACACAGCTTTAACCAAACCAAGCACAACCTTATTCGCTGCATCGTCAGCGAAAGATCAGCATATTTTTTGCTGCTTGAGCCGCCTAGCCATGTAAAATTATTTTTGCATGATCTTGTTTTGAGTTTAAGTTGCGACAATACGCTCATCAAAACAATAGACTACGTGTTTACTGACACGACTGATTGGCTTTCAAGATTGAATCTTTTGGATGGTGTGTTGCTGTCCTGTAATCCTTGGAAGATAAGATTCATCCTTTAGGTTTTCAACCTATTCACGACAATGGATATGAGTGTGCTACCGATTATTATATTGTTACCGTTAGTACTGGGCACAACCCTTGTCTCGTGGCTGAAACAATTTTCACGCGGGGTAACGGCTTTAGGGGCGATTGGCGTCAGTCTGAGCAGTCTTATTCTGCTCCTGACTCAAGCAAAAGCAGTCTTTAATGGCGAAACGATCATTCAAACATGGTCTTGGCTGCCACAGTTGGGGATTGATTTAAGCTTTCGTCTAGATGCGCTTGGTTTATTATTCTCCTTGCTGATCACGGGGATCGGCACACTCATTTTTATTTATGCCTATTATTATTTAAGTCCACAAAACTCGCTCAGTAAACTCTATGTTCTCCTCATGCTGTTTATGGCTGCCATGTTGGGAATTTCGCTCTCCAATAACCTGATTTTGTTGCTGACTTTTTGGGAACTGACCAGTATTTCCTCTTTCTTATTGGTGGGTTATTGGAGCAATTACGAGGCAGCACAACGCGGCTCACGTATGGCACTGACCATTACAGGCATGGGCGGACTCGCCATGCTCGGTGGTTTTGTGTTATTGGCGCAAATCACAGGCACCTATCAAATTGACCAAATCTTAATGATGACTGAACAAATTCAAAGTCATCATTTATTTGTACCAACTTTATTGCTGATTTTATTGGGTGCATTTACCAAAAGTGCGCAATTTCCGTTTCACTTCTGGCTACCCAATGCCATGGCTGCACCCACGCCTGTTTCTGCCTATCTACATTCGGCAACGATGGTCAAAGCAGGGATTTTCTTGCTGGCGCGCTTATTGCCAATTTTTGCAGGCGCAGCGTTATATCACAACCTAGTCACCTTTATTGGTCTATTTACCCTGTGTATGGCAGCATTCTTTGCCATTTTCAAAGAAGATTTAAAAGGCTTATTGGCGTATTCCACCATCAGTCATTTAGGTCTGATCATGTGCTTACTCGGCATTGGTTCACCGTTAGCAGTAGCTGCTGCAATTTTCCACATCATCAACCACGCCACCTTTAAAGCGGCCCTGTTTATGATTGCAGGAATTATCGACCACGAATCAGGCACACGTGATTTACGTAAACTTAGTGGCTTATGGCAACTATTACCCTTTACCGCCACCCTCACTATGATTACCGCGGCCTCTATGGCTGGCGTACCGTTGACCAACGGCTTTTTGTCCAAAGAAATGTTCTTCACTGAACTGGTAGCAAACTTATCTGGCCCTGTACTGTTGGTTTCTGCAATTGTTGCGACACTGGCGGGTATTTTTGCAGTGGCCTATTCAATACGTTTGGTACACGGCGTTTTCTTTGATGGTCCAATTGGTAAAGATGTCCCAAACAAAGAAGCTCACGAACCTCCGTTTGGCATGCGTGCACCCGCAACTTTATTGGCTGTTTTATGTATTTTAGTCGGCTTGATGCCTGCCTTATTGGTCGAGCATATTGTCAATAGCACGACTCGTGCCAGTACCCAACTGTCGCAGTTTGAAGGCACACATCTGGCAATTTGGCATGGCTTTAATCTTCCCCTGCTGATGAGTGTTATTGCACTGCTTGGCGGGATCATTTTCTATTTCTCGCTCGCCAAAGGTGGAAAAATCCGTGAAATTGACCTCGACCCACATTTAGGTCAATTCCAAGGCAAACTGCTGTTTGAATTATTCTTAAAACATTTGCTACAAGTTTCACGCAAAATCAAACGTAAAACCGAAAATGGTTCACTGCAAAGCTATTTGGTGTGGATCATTGCTTTTACGGTATTCATGGTCGCGCTACCATTATTCAATCAGGGATTAACAACTGGCACACGTGAACTCACACATGCGCCTATGATTGCCATTGTTTTATGGTTATTGCTGTTCTCTGCCTGCTGGATGATGCTGTGGTTCCACCATGAGCGCATCAAAGCTGTCTTAATCAGCGGTGCAGTTGGCTTGGTCGTCACCATGATGTTTGTCGGACTGTCTGCTCCCGACTTGGCACAAACTCAAATCACGGTTGATGTCGTCACCACTGTTTTATTGCTGATGAGTCTATCGCTGCTCCCACAATTGACCCCGTATGAATCTAGCCGTTCACGTCGTTGGCGAGATGCCTTCATTGCGATTGGTGGCGGCATTGGTATCGGCTGGATTGCGTGGCTGGTTATGACTCGCAACCACAATTCAATTTCATGGTTCTTTAATCAGCAATCCATTCCACTCGGTGGCGGAACCAACGTGGTCAACGTCATTTTGGTGGACTTCCGTGGTTTCGATACCTTTGGCGAAATTACCGTCTTGGGCATTGCCGCGATTGGTACGCTGTGTTTAATGGATGGTATGCGTGCTCACGGCACCATCATGACGCAGGGTTTAACTTATCGTTTTAATCCTTCACCGTTGATGTTACGTATTACCGCCTCATGGATTTTACCTATCGCCCTTGTGGTCAGTCTGTATATTTTCTTGCGCGGTCATAACTTACCAGGTGGTGGCTTTATTGCAGGCTTAATTACCGCAATGGCGCTGATTATCCAATACATTGCGCTTGGTCAAGACCAGACCGAACAAATGCTCAAAGCCAAATCTGGACGTTTATACGAAATTTGGATTGGTGTGGGTTTAAGTATTGCAGGTCTGACAGGACTTGCCGCATGGTTCTGGGGACGTCCATTCCTCACCAGTGCACATATTTATGTCAATCCTCCGATTATTGGTGAAATGCACCTCGCTTCGGCTGCCTTATTTGATGTAGGCGTGTATGTCACAGTGGTTGGCGCAGTAATGTTGATGATTTCTGTCTTGGGCGACTCACGTCACTCAGGCATGTCTGGCCCACTTCCAAAGGAGTAATGCAATGATTAGTATTGAGTTTTTAATTGCGTCTGCCATTGGAATGTTAGTCGCGACAGGGATTTATTTAATTTTACGTGCCCGTACCTTTCCTGTGGTTTTAGGTTTGGCGATGATTGGTTATGCCGTCAATATTTTCTTATTCAGCATGGGGCGTATTCAGCTCAATGCACCTGCAATTTTGACTGAAGCTTCAAAAGTCACCGACCCATTACCACAAGCCTTGGTATTAACCGCAATTGTGATTGGTTTTGCCACCACCGCATTTATTGTGCAATTGGCGCTGCGTAGCCGTTATGAAACAGGGACAGACCACGTCGATGCCAAAGAAGAACATCCACTGCTTGACCCACGTGAGGATGAGCCATAATGACTGATTTCCTCCAATTTTGGCTACAGCATTCACCTATTTTTAGCATCCTGATTCCAACCTTTACCGCATTTATTTTAGTGCTATTAGGCAATCCGGGCTTTGGTTCACTCTCACATGACTGGCGTCAGCCATGGCGTCGTGGCATTAGCTATCTTTCTGCCACACTCGGTTTAGTCACTGCAATTAGCTATTTAATTCAAGTCAGCAGTGGGCAAATTATTATTTATAATTTGAGCGAATGGGCCGCCCCGTTTGGCATTATTTTAGTGCTAGATCAACTGTCTGCCCTCATGTTGGTACTGACTTATTCACTTGCCTTGCCATTACTGTGGTTTTCCAGCAAAAAATGGGATGAACGTGGTCGCTATTTTCATACCATGGTGCATTTCCTACTCATGGGACTTTGCGGTGCATTCCTCACAGGCGACTTATTTAACCTGTTCGTATTTTTTGAAATCTTGTTGCTCGCCTCGTATGTGTTGTTATTGCACGGTCAAGGCAAAGCACGTTTTCAACTCGGGATTCATTACGTCACCATCAACCTGTTGGCCTCTGCCCTGTTCCTAATTGGTTTGGGGATGATTTACGGCAGTGTCGGCAGTTTAAACATGACCGATGTGGCACGTCTTATTCCGCTACTCGATGCTGATGCACATAAAATTGCGGTGGCAGGTGGCTTACTGCTATTTGTGGTATTTGGTATTAAAGCCGCTATGCTTCCTGTCGGTTTCTGGCTTCCTAAAACCTATGCCGTGGCGACACCCCCTGTGGCAGCCTTATTCACCATCATGACCAAAGTGGGTGTGTATGCCATTTTGCGGGTCAATGGAACCGTATTTGATGATGCACTGAGCCATAAAATCCTACAAGACTGGTTGCTGCCGATTGGTCTAATTACCTCACTGTATGGGGTCATTGGCGCAATTGGTGCAGAGCGCTTACGTCGTTTTGTCGGTTTTATGATGCTGTCTTCGATTGGTACGATCCTGATCGCCATTTCGATGCTGAACACACAGGCATGGTCAGCCGCACTGTATTACTTAGTACACAGCACCTTAATTGCAGCGGCTTTCTATTTGCTGTGTGGCTGGATTACCTCACAACGTGGCGCATTTAAAGATCACTTCAATATTGCCCCGCAAATGAAGCAACACAAAGTACTGGCAATCACATACTTCATGATTGCCTTAATGATGGCAGGTTTGCCACCGTTTAGTGGCTTTTTGGGCAAGGTCTTTATTTTGCAAGCCACCGCCAATATGGCACATCAAGGCTGGATTATTGGCATTATTCTCTTGGTCAGCTTGCTGAGTATTATTGCATTCACCCGTGTCGGCTTTATTTTATTTTGGCGCGCGACCAAACCTGAAGATGATGCGCAAACTGAATCCTATTATGAATATCAGGCACTACCTGCGATTGCACCGCCCCGTAATGACCGTGTCATTTATTTTCTCCTAACGGGTTTAGTGCTGTACGTGGTATTTGCCAATCCAATTCAACAATATATGCTGAAGACTGCACAGCAGATTCAACATAATGCGGCCTATGAAGCACTGATTCTGAAAAAAGACCGTGCTGCAAATGTGATTAGCGTACAACCTTATGATCCATTGTACTTACCTGAAACCAAGTACGGTGGCGAAGCAATTGACACCAATGCACATTTAATTCCCTATGTGATTGATCCAAACACCTTGGAAGGCGAGCATATTTCTGACTATAAACAACGTCAGATTCAACAGCAAAATCGTGAGGAAGCACAGCAACCTAGCGATACTCAACTCAAACCTGCGGAGCCCTAAACATGCAAAAAACGAGACCAAAAACTTCGTTTTGGGATAACCTGCTGCCACACCCGTTTGTATCTGTATTGGTGGCACTGAGTTGGCTGATGTTGGCGCATAGTGTTTCTGCAGGGAATCTGTTGATGGCACTGGTCTTGGCGTTCTTGATTCCTAAATTGATCCAGCCCTTTATTGCGCGTACACCAGACATCAACTGGACTGCAGCCATTCGCTTATTCTTTGTGGTGGTCTGGGACATTATGATTTGTAATATTCGTGTCGCAAAACTGGTGCTTGGCCCAACAGACCGTATGCAGCCAAAATGGTTCCGTGTCCCTCTCGAAACACAACACGAACAGGTCAACAGTATTTTGGCGATGATCATTACCACCACACCGGGCACGGTTACGGCAGGTATTGACCAAGACCGCGGCGATATTTTGGTACATGCCTTAAACACTGCAGATGAAAGTGTAGATATTCAAGACATCAAAAATCGTTATGAAAAACCGCTGATTGAAATTTTTGGTGCACAGTCAGGAGAAAAGCAATGATGATTCTGCCTTATGCACTTGGAATCTGCATGGTTGCGATTACGCTGTCCATGTTTATGTGCCTATATCGCCTGATTATTGGCCCTTCAATTGTAGACCGCCTGTTGGCTTTGGATACCTTGTTTTTAAATGCAACCTGCTTGGTAGTGGTTCTGGGTATCTATTGGACCAGTACCTCATTATTTGAAGGTGCGTTATTGGTGGCGATGCTAGGCTTTGTGTCTACTGCAGCACTGGCGCGTTACTTCACCAGTGGTCATGTGATTGATTAAGGAGAATGAACATGCAATTACTCATGGAAATTTTAGTGTCATTCTTTTTAATTATTGGCGCATTTTTCATGTTGGTGGGCGGCATTGGCATGGTTCGCCTACCCGACTTATTTATGCGACTACATGCCCCTACAAAATCCAGTACTTTAGGACTGGGAAGTTTCTTAATTGCAGCCATTATTTATGCGGCATTTGAAGGACGATTTGGCTTTGCCGAAGTCTTAATCACCCTATTTGCATTTATTACCGCACCTGTTTCTGCCAATTTAATGGCACAGGCAGCACTACATTTACGTTTACGCTCGATGAGTGGCAATGTGCCTGAAACCTTAGATCGTCCATTACCGTGGCAACGCCAACGTCGTAATTTACGTCGTTATGAAAAAAAGTCTCATGATGATTTGGTCTAGAATATTAGCCAGGCATTAAAGAAAAGCATCGTATCGGATATAACCTTGCTTACATTGCAAAAGCTCAAACATGATAGACAAAAAAATGCCACCCGAAGGTGGCATTTTATATCATCACTGATTTATTCTTCATCTTGCTTAGGTGCTGCAGGAGGTAAATCTTTTACCGCTTCTGCAATCAAACCAAACATATAGTTACCATAGGCATTGGTTTTATCGTAGTGAAAACGCAAACGCGGGGTAATACGTGTCTTAATACGACGGCTTAACTCATGGCGCAAGAAGCCTGATGCTTTATTCAACACATCCAAGGTTTCTTTATTTGCCGTTTCGCTTTGCTCATCGCCTAATTCACGTCCCATGACGGTCACGTACACTTCCGCATATCCTAAGTCTGGGCTCACCTTCACTGCAGAGATGGTCACAAGACCACCTAAGCGTGGATCTTTCAGCTCTTGGCGAATCAGTTCTGACAGCTCACGCTGTACTGTATCCGCCATACGCTTCAGACGTTGACTACCCGCCATTAAAGACTCCGTTTAATCAATTGAACATCGTACACTTCAATCTTATCAAGTGGTTTGATGTCTTTATAGCCTTTTACTGCAAGACCACATTCCATACCTGCGCGAACTTCTTCCACCACGTCTTTATAACGACGAAGTGACTCAAGCTCACCTTGGAATACCACCACATCATCACGTAATACGCGAATTGGTTTGTTACGGTGAAGTACGCCTTCAAGTACCATACAACCTGCAGCTGCACCGAACTTACTTGAGTGGAACACTTCACGCACTTCTGCAACACCCAAAATAGTTTCACGGTGTTCAGGTGCAAGCTTACCGCTCATCGCATCTTTCACATCATCAATTAATTGATAGATGATGCTGTAGTAACGAATGTCAATACCATCGGCATCGGCTTTTTGACGCGCAGTATTGTCAGCACGTACGTTAAAGCCCAGTAATACAGCTTCTGAAGATTCTGCAAGCGTAACGTCAGACTCAGTGATCGCACCTACGCCTGAACCAATCACACGTACACGTACTTCATCGGTAGACAACTCGCCCAATGCAACAATCAAGGCTTCCAAAGTACCTCGTACATCGGTCTTCAATACCACATTGACAAATGGAACGTCTTTTTTGCCCATTGATGCCATGATGTTTTCAAGACGCATTGCGCTTTGACGCTCAAGACGTTTTTGACGCTCACGATCCATACGCGCATCGGCAACTTCACGTGCTTTCTTCTCGTCATTTACAACAAGAACTTCGTCACCTGCCATTGGCGCTTCAGGTAAACCTAAAATTTCAACTGGAATTGAAGGACCTGCAGATTTAATACGCTTACCGTTTTCATCAGTCATGGCACGTACGCGACCATAAGATGAACCTGCAAGTACCAAGTCACCTACATTCAAAGTACCGTTTTGTACCAGAATTGACGTCACTGCACCGCGACCTTTATCTACACGCGCTTCAATCACCACACCTTGCGCTGCACCTTCTTCAGATGCTTTCAATTCCATCATTTCTGCTTGAATTGAAATTAAGTCAAGAAGTTCATCAATACCTTGACCTGAATGCGCCGAAACCATTGCAACAGGTACGTCACCGCCCCATTGTTCAGGTACGATTTCTTTGGTGGTCAATTCATTCAATACGCGGTCTGGATCAGCCGATTCTTTGTCCATTTTGTTAATGGCAACAATAATTGGCGTACCCGCTGCACGCGCATGGTCAATGGCTTCTGCAGTTTGTGGCATCACACCATCATCTGCCGCAACGACCAATACCACGATATCTGTCGCTTTCGCACCACGTGAACGCATTGCAGTAAACGCTGCGTGTCCCGGTGTATCTAAGAAGGTGATAATGCCTTTATCGGTTTGTACGTGGTATGCACCAATGTGCTGGGTAATACCACCCGCTTCGCCTGCAGCCACTTTGGCACGACGAATACGGTCAAGTAATGATGTCTTACCATGGTCAACGTGACCCATGATGGTCACCACTGGTGGACGTGTCGTTTGAACACCACGTGCCTCTTCAGCAGCTTCAAGTAAGTTATCTTCAGCTTGCGTATCAGATACTAGAACTGGGTTGTGGCCCATTTCCTCAACTACAAGTGCTGCAACTTCTTGCTCAATCGCTTGGTTTTGCGTAACTAACTCACCCATTTTCATGAGTGATTTAATAACTTCGCGTACTTTAACTGCCATTTTTGCAGCCAAGTCCGCAACCACAATCGTTGCACCAATTTCAACATCATAAACTTGTTTTTTAACTGGTTTTTCAAAGCCGTGCTTGTTGGCTTGGCTCGTTTTCAAACCGCGTTTATGTGGGTTTTGGCTGAAAGATTGCTCTTCCTGACCGCGACGACCACCTTTTTTCGGTGAACGTGTATTGGTGGTACTGGTACCACGCTTGATTTCGCGGTCTTCTTTGGCAAATGAATCTTCATAAGCCTGACCCACAAGACCAGCCGCCAATGGAGAATCATCTACCACGCGAATAGTAGCTGTTGCATCTTCATTTGAGTATTTAGATGCCATCTGACGCATTTGCTCAAGCGTACGTTGCTGCGCTTCTTCAGCCGCTTTACGACGTGCTGCTTCTTCAGTCGCTTTCAACTGAGCTGCTTGCGCTTCACGTGCTTTCTTTTGCTCAGGCGTTTCAGTGACCTTCACTGCTTGCTTCACAATTGGCTTGTTGGTTGACTTACGTTTCACCACAACCGCAGCTTTCGCAACTTCTTGCTTGGCTGTTTCTTGCTTCGCTGCTGCACGCATTGCATCTAAAGCTTGTTTCGCTTTTGCAGCACCTGCTTGAGGCGCGTCTGCTTTCGCTTTGCTCTTTTCTGCCACGTCACGTGCTTGCTGTTCTGCTTGCGCTTTTTCAGCTGCTTCCGCCTGTGCTTTTGCCAGTGCTTCCGCTTTAATCTGTTCAGGATCAGGCTTTACAAATGTATGCTTCTTACGAACTTCTACATTAATCGTTTTCGCTTTGCCCGAAGTACTTGCCACTTTAGCGGTACTGGTGGTTTTACGTTTCAACGTGATTTGTCCTGCATTACCCTCTTGACCGTGAACCTTTTTTAAATGGTTCACTAGGGTACTTTGTTGTTCAGTGGAAATAATATCGTCAGCCTTACGCTGTGGTAAACCTGCGTCACGAACCTGTTCCAGGAGTTTCTCAACTGGACGACCTACACTGAGCGCTAACTCTTTAATCGACTTGTCCGTCATATATTACCTCCTAGTTAAACCATGATTCGCGCGCTTTCATAATCAATTGACCCGCTTTATCTGTACCTAGACCTTCAATATCTTCGATATCGTCAGTCGCTTGGTCAGCTAAATCATCAACTGTGATGACACCACGAGCGGCAAGCGCATAAGCGATCTCTTGTGTCATGCCTTCCATTGCTAGAAGTTCTGCACTCGGATCTTGGATATTTTCTTGCTGTTGCAATGCGTCTGCCAATGCCACTTCTTTGGCACGACCTTGTAACATTTCAACAATTTCTTCATCTAAATCAATTTCGTCAAATGTTTCCGCAGGAACATACGCAATTTCTTCTAATGAAGTGAAGCCCATTTCTACCAATGCCATCGCCAAATCTTCAGCAATGTCTAGACGTGAAACAAACAAGTCTAAGTATTGTTGCGCTTCATTTTGCTGACGTGCGTGATACTCTTCTTCAAGCATCATGTTCAGCTTATAACCTGTGAGTTCAGAGGCTAAACGTACGTTTTGACCTTGTGAACCAATTGCACGTGCCAACTGATCGCTGGTTGCGAAAATAATGTCGGCAGTACGTTCTTCTTCATCAATCACAATACCCGATACATCGGCTGGCTCTAAAGCACTGGCGATATATTGTGCTGGATCATCAGACCACACCACAACATCAATACGCTCACCATTTAACTCTTGCTGTACCGCTTGGATACGTGTACCACGCATACCAATACATGCACCTACAGGGTCAATACGATGGTCGTTGGTTTTTACTGCAATTTTTGCACGTACACCCGGCTGACGCGCTGCTGCTTTAATTTCGATGATTTCTTCAGAAATTTCTGGAATTTCTTTTTTCATCAATGCAATCAGCATTTCAGGCTTGGCACGTGACAACAACAATTGTGCACCACGACCTTCACGGTTCACGCTGTACAAAATTGCATTCACACGCTGCTTAGGACGCAAAATTTCTTTGGCGATCATTTCTTCACGCGCCAAATATGCTTCTGCATTGTCGCCCAAATCAATAATAAAGCCATCTTTGGTTTGCTTTTTCACTTCACCGTAAATCAGCTCGCCTACTTTGGCTTCATAAGCATCTGCAACCAATGCGCGTTCTGCTTCACGAATTTTTTGCACAATCACTTGCTTGGCAATTTGCGCAGCAATACGACCGAAGTCAATTGACTCAACCTCAAGTTCGCGAATATCGCCAATTGACCACTTTGCAGGGTCTACATCAGAAATTGCATCTTGGCATGCAGGCATTTCATGATCTTCATCTGCCACCACTTCCCACTGACGGAAAGTGCTGTAGTCACCTGTTTTACGATCAATTTCCACACGTAAACGTGCTTCTTCTGAGTTTGTGCCTTCGTAGAATTTCTTTTTCGTCGCAGCAACAAGAGCCTGTTCAAGCGCCTCAAAAATTGCCTCACGACTTACACCTTTTTCGTTACTAACCGTTTCAACGACGGTAAGAATTTCACGTGCCATAAGTCACCTATTCGTTCAGATTCTTATTAATTTGATTAATCTTGGTAAATCAGGTTTGCTTTATCAATATTGTGACTGTCAATCTCCAATACCTGCTGTTTTTCCACTTCGACCTGAATGGTTTCATTTTCCAGATCTACAGCAACCAATTTCGCTTGAAATTTACGACGGTTTTCTACAGCACTGATTAAACGTAACGCAATGGTTTGCCCAATATATGCAGGCAATTGCTCTAATTGGAAAAATGGACGATCCCAACCCGGAGAGGATACTTCAAGTGCATATTCACCTGAAATTGGATCATGCACATCAAGCATTGCACCAACTTGCTGGGTTACACGTACACAATCTTGCACACCAATACCACGACCTTGCTCTAATTCGCCATCTTCATTTAAGACAGGTTCTGCATTTTCATCGACAGCTTTGTCGATATAAATACGTAACAAAGAACGCTTACCTTGTGGAATAAACTCGATTCCCCAAAGATCCACATCACATGCTTGCACTGCTGGCGCAATTAAGTCCTGAAGTGCTTGAGTTTTATTTGATAGCTTCATTTACTCTCGTCATTCTGCTGCGGTTCAATGGTCTTATTTGACCACTACACATTCATACAAACTATAGTAGTAGTGAAACATGACACTTTGACTTTAGGCCGCGCACGGCTTGTATCGACACTACACGATAGCCAATAAAAAAGGGCGTAATCGCCCCTATTCTTGCACAGTAAAACCAATATCCACTGTGCAAAAAGGCCCACCTAGTTGTGAGCCTCTTTAGAAACTTGGTTGCGGGGATTAGACTAAATCTAACCATCTTTGCTAGTTTATTATGCTGAATTCAATCAACTAAAACTAACGTACCACACCATTAGAAACTTGGTAGCGGGAGCTGGATTTGAACCAACGACCTTCGGGTTATGAGCCCGACGAGCTACCAGACTGCTCCATCCCGCATCAACGTGCAAAAATTATATACAAATATGAATAAGTTTTCAATCAAACTTAGCATTTTTGCCTGACTTAAGTTGCACCTTAGTCAGTATAAAGCGTAAAACTCATATTAGAGCATAATCACACTTTTAAAATATTGGTAGCGGGAGCTGGATTTGAACCAACGACCTTCGGGTTATGAGCCCGACGAGCTACCAGACTGCTCCATCCCGCAACAACATGTAAATACTTATCTCAACCTAAAATAATTTAAGTTGCCTACGCTTAATTCACGATAAGCTTAGGATTGATTGGTAGCGGGAGCTGGATTTGAACCAACGACCTTCGGGTTATGAGCCCGACGAGCTACCAGACTGCTCCATCCCGCATCAACAGATTTGCTGCTTAACACCAACTTATGTTTTCTGGATTATAAGTTGGTGCGGAAGGGGGGACTTGAACCCCCACGCCCGAAAGCACTACCACCTCAAGGTAGCGTGTCTACCAATTCCACCACCACCGCAGCTGTGACGCATTCTAGTCGCATCATGCGAAAAAAGAAAGTGCTAAATAAAATTATTCAGCGCTTTTAGGCGCAGTTGGTGAAGTTTCAGGCGATACTGGCTGTGCAGGTGCAGTCGTTTGTACAGTCTGCAAACTATATGCACCTGTGGTTTGTTTCTTGGCAAACACCGCTAAAGTTAAACTGGTTGCAAAAAACAATGCTGTTAAAATTGCCGTTAAACGGGTTAAAAAGTTACCTGAGCCTGACGCACCAAATACGGTTGCCGCACCACCGCCACCAAAAGAAGCGCCTGCATCTGCACCTTTACCATGCTGAACCAAAATTAGTCCAATCATTAAAATGGCTAAGATAATATGTACTACCAGCACAAATGTTTGCATGCTGAACTCCTCATTATTGTGTATTTGCAAAGGCTTGCGCAATTTGATGGAACGATGCCGCATTTAAAGATGCACCACCGACCAAAGCACCATTAATGTCTGGGCAGGCTGCTAACTCTACGGCATTTTCTGGTTTTACACTACCACCATATAAAATCGGTAGAGTCACAGCATAAGCGGTGATTTGGCTTAAACCTTCACGGATTTTTGCATGCATGCTTTGCGCATCTTCAGGTGATGCGGTCTTGCCTGTGCCAATTGCCCAAATAGGTTCATAGGCAATCACAATCTGTTGCCATTGCTCAGCCTCAACCACGGCAGCAATATCACAAATTTGTTGCAAAACAACTTGCTCTGCCTGACCACTTTCACGTTGTTGCAGACTTTCACCCACACAATAAATAACTGTCAAACCTGCCTGCAAGGCATTTTTAACTTTTTCTTTCAAAATGCTTGGTGTGTCTGCAAAAAGTTCACGACGTTCTGAATGCCCAACCAATACATAATCAATTTGACTGTCTTTTAGCAATTCTGCACTGACTTCGCCTGTATATGCACCCAAACCCGCAATACGGGAAAGGTCTTGTGCAACGGTATAGACAGGACGTACTGCTTCGCTCAATGCAGCTTGAATTTGAGTTAAAGCCAAAGTGACAGGTGCAATCCCCAAATGACACTTTTCAGCCTCTACAGGGCTGTCTTGTAATAATGTTTTAAATTCAGAAATAAGTTGCTGAGCATCGGCATGTATTGGATTCATCTTCCAATTGCCAACCACCCAAGGCTTAATCGTCGTAGCCGACATAGAATAACCTGCAAAAACAATTCATTTAATCGCGCACATTCTACACGCAAATCACATTTCTGCTGAGTTTTTTGTACAAGCTTTGCATCAAACTGCTGCATGAAGTATCTTTTCATGGCAGGACTTACAATTTTTTTAGCAGATTAATGTAACTGGTTCATGCTTTTAGGCGATACTTAGGTGGTGACAGCACTTTCAGATATGGTATTTTTGTGCAACAAAAGTATAATTTTAAGATACCAATTATAAACAATCTTGATTTTGAGGACGTTGGGGAATGTCAGTACAACAAGCTACACCTAGATTTACAGGTTTTATTCGACGCTTGGTCGAAGATGGGCTCGTTTCTGCTGAAAATATGCAAACCGCCATTATGGCTGCTCATAAAGAAAAAGTAGATATTGTTCCCTACCTGATTCAACAGCATAAGATTGCCCCTGCACAAATTGCAGAGAAAATTTCCAGCGAATTTGGCGAACCTATTTTTGATTTAAGCGTATATGACTCTGCGCTCATCGTGCGTGAAGGCATTGATGAAAAGCTTTTCAGCAAATATAACCTTTTACCTATTTTTAAGCGTAATCACCTGCTTTACGTTGCGACCAGTAACCCGACCAATATCGAAGCAATGGATGCCATTCGTTTCAACAGTAAAATGAATATTGAAGCCATTGTGGTCGAACACGATAAATTGGTAAAACTGATTGAACAAAACTTTGCGAGTGAGTCTGCTTTTGAATTTGAAGATGATGACTTCGATCTCAACTTTGAAGATGGTAACAGCGAACCAGAACAAGCTGCAGAAGATGAACCGCAGGGTGATGAATCCCCAATTGTTAAATACATCAACAAATTACTGATTGATGCAATTCGCATGGGTGCTTCGGACTTACACTTTGAACCGTATGAAAAAACCTATCGAGTGCGTTACCGTGTCGATGGTGTATTACGTCAAATTGCCACCCCACCCTTACAGTTAGCTAACCGCTTGGCATCACGTTTAAAAGTGATGTCCCAAATGGACATTTCTGAAAAGCGTGTCCCGCAAGATGGTCGTATTAAATTAAAACTATCTAAAAATAAATCCATCGACTTCCGTGTGAACTCGTTGCCAACATTGTTCGGTGAAAAAATCGTACTGCGTATTCTTGACCCATCTAGCGCGATGCTTGGGATTGACGCTTTGGGCTATGAACCAGAACAAAAAGAATTGTTCATGGAAGCCTTAGAAAAACCGCAAGGCATGTTACTGATTACAGGTCCAACGGGTTCGGGTAAAACGGTATCGCTATATACAGGCTTAAATATCTTAAACAGAGAAGATACCAACATTTCCACTGCCGAAGACCCTGTGGAAATTAACTTAGAAGGCATCAACCAGGTTAACGTCAACAATAAAGTGGGCTTAACCTTCGCTGCCGCTCTGAAATCTTTCTTACGTCAAGACCCTGATATTGTCATGGTGGGTGAGATTCGTGACCTTGAAACTGCAGAAATTGCAATTAAAGCAGCCCAAACAGGTCACATGGTTTTATCTACCCTCCACACCAACAGTGCGCCAGAAACTTTAACGCGTTTACGCAATATGGGCGTTCCTTCCTTTAACATCGCAACTTCGGTAAACCTCGTCATTGCACAGCGTTTGGCACGACGCCTATGCCCGCATTGCAAAGCTCCTTCCGATATTCCAAAACAAAGCTTATTGGAAATGGGCTTTACTGAAGCCGATTTGAGCAATCCAGAATTTCAGGTCTATCAACCTGTAGGCTGTTCTGAATGCCGTGAAGGTTATAAAGGACGTGTTGGTGTTTATGAAGTGATGAAAGTCACACCAGAAATTTCTAGAATTATTATGGAGGATGGTAATGCCATCCAAATTGCTGATGCGTCAGCAAAATCGGGGTTTAACAATCTGCGTCGTTCGGGGTTACTTAAGGTCATGCAGGGGGTGACTTCATTGCAAGAAGTCAATCGTGTGACCAGTGAATAGTTGTAAAATTTAAAATAAGGATAAATACGCATGGCTGTCAAAAAAGCACAGATGATGCCCACCTTCGTTTATGAAGGGATTGACCGCAAAGGGGCTAAGTTAAAAGGGGAAATTCCAGCGCGTAATATGGCCTTGGCAAAGGTCACATTGCGTAAACAAGGGATTACCATCAAGACGATTCGCCAAAAGAAAAAGAATATTCTTGAAGGCTTAATGAAAAAACGGGTGTCGACCTTAGACATCACTATTTTCACGCGTCAGCTTGCCACTATGATGAAAGCAGGTGTGCCTTTGGTACAAAGCTTTGAGATTGTTGCCGAAGGTCTTGAAAACCCCGCCATGCGTGAAGTGGTTTTAGGCATTAAAGGTGAAGTGGAAGGCGGGAATACCTTTGCTGGCGCATTGCGTAAATATCCTCAATATTTTGACAACCTATTTTGTTCTTTGGTCGAATCTGGTGAACAATCGGGTGCCCTAGAAACCATGCTAGATCGTGTCGCGATCTATAAAGAAAAGAGTGAGTTACTCAAACAAAAAATTAAAAAAGCCATGAAATACCCTGCAACGGTCATTGTGGTGGCCGTGATTGTGACCATTATTTTGATGGTGAAAGTCGTACCTGTGTTTGAAGAGTTGTTTAGCTCTTTTGGTGCGGACTTGCCTGCCTTCACTAAAATGGTGGTGAACATGTCACAATGGATGCAGAAATACTGGTTTATTCTGATTATTGTGATTGGGGTCATCATTGCAGGTTTCTTGGAAACTAAAAAACGCAGTAAAAAATTCCGTGACTTCTTAGACAAAGCGGCACTGAAAGCGCCTATTTTTGGTGACTTGGTCTATAAAGCGATTATTGCACGTTATAGCCGTACTTTAGCCACTACTTTTGCTGCTGGTGTACCCTTAATTGATGCCTTGGAATCTACCGCTGGGGCAACCAATAATGTGGTCTATGAAGAAGCCGTGATGAAAATTCGTGATGATGTTGCGACAGGTCAACAGCTACAATTCGCCATGCGTGTCACCAATAAATTCCCGTCTATGGCAGTGCAAATGGTAGCCATTGGTGAAGAATCAGGTGCGCTAGATGCCATGCTAGATAAAGTCGCAACCCACTATGAAAACGAAGTCGACAACGCAGTAGATGGCTTAACCTCAATGATGGAGCCGTTGATTATGTCTGTCTTGGGTATTTTAGTGGGTGGTTTAGTTGTCGCCATGTACCTTCCAATCTTCCAAATGGGTTCTGTGGTTTAATGCAAGAATTAATCGCGTACTTTATCCAAAATCCAACTGCGCTCTATATCGCAGTTGGACTTTTTAGTTTATGTATTGGCAGTTTTTTGAATGTGGTGATTTACCGCACCCCAAAAATGATGGAACAGGAGTGGCGTAATGACTGCCAAATGTTATTACATCCTGAACAAGCCATTATTGATGAAAGTAAAATCACCCTGAGCAAACCTGCATCGACCTGCCCCAAATGTCACAACCCAATTCGTTGGTATCAAAATATTCCTGTGCTGAGTTGGTTGGTATTACGCGGTAAATGTGGCAACTGCCAAAACCTGATCAGCGTACGTTATCCAATGATTGAAGTATTAACCGCTGTTTGCGCCCTGATTGTGCTTGCGGTATTTGGCCCAACTGTACAAATGCTGTTTGGTTTGCTGCTCACTTATACCTTGATTGCACTGACCTTCATTGATTTTGATACACAACTCTTGCCAGACCGTTACACCCTGCCTTTGGCTGCACTGGGTTTGGCAGTCAACAGCTATGCCATCTATACCTCACCGACATCGGCAATTTGGGGTTATGTAATTGGCTTCCTATGTCTATGGGTGGTGTATTACCTGTTTAAAATCGTCACAGGCAAAGAAGGCATGGGCTATGGTGACTTCAAGCTCCTTGCCGCTTTAGGTGCATGGATGGGGCCGATGATGTTACCCCTGATTGTGCTGCTATCGTCCTTAGTTGGGGCTATTATTGGCATTATTCTGTTAAAAGTGCGTAAAGAAAACCAACCCTTTGCATTTGGTCCGTATATCGCCATTGCGGGCTGGATTGCCTTTTTATGGGGCGAGCAAATCATGAAAGTATATTTGGGACAATAAGGACAGCACATGCGTTTTGTTTTGGGTCTAACAGGAGGAATTGGCAGTGGCAAGTCTGCAGCCAGTGCGTGGTTCGAGACCCAAGGCATTGTTGTGGTCGATGCGGATGTTGTTGCACGTGAAGTAGTTGAAAAAGGACAGCCTACCTTAAAGCAAATTCAACAACACTTTGGCGATTGGGTTTTACTTGAAAATGGCGAACTAGATCGTCGCGCATTACGTGAACACATTTTCAAAGAACCAAGTGCACGACAAGCACTTGAAAAAATCACCCACCCTGCAATTCGTGAATCGATTATTCAACAATTAGATACTGCCGACAGTCCCTATGTGGTTTTGGTTTCACCACTCTTGTTTGAAACCAATCAACATCAATTGACCCGACATACATTATTGATTGATGCTACTGAAGCCCTACAAATTCACCGTGCTTCACAACGTGATGGTCAAACGGTTGAGCAAATTCATAAAATTATTCAAGCACAAATGCCACGTGCTGAAAAACAACGCCTAGCCGATGACATTGTGCTAAATGATGGGCATTTAGATCATTTGTATAGCAAACTTGAAGTATTGCATCAGCAGTATTTAAAGCGAGCGATGCAGTAAGCAAATTAATCTGACTGTTGTTTTTGCTGTTCAAGTTGAGCTTTTAAGCTGTCAGGTCGGGCCCACCAACGCCAAGGTTGCAAAGCACCAATCCCCATACCCACCAAGCCACATAAAATTGCTAAACTCAAAGGTTCACCCAATAAAGGGACAGCAAGAATCGCAGCGATAAACGGCGCCAAGGTCACAATACTGCCAGTTTTGAATGCTCCCAAACGCTTAATTGCCTCGACATAGCTAAGTGTTGCGATGATCACCACAAACACTCCATGAAAAATAGTTTGCAGCAATAAATGAATCGGTTCAGGTGTGCTGAGTTGTTTCGGGAAAAACAGTACGTAAATCGGGACATAGACGATTGCCGACCAAATTGCGACACCCGCCATAGCATGCCAAGCGGAAAGCTTCCATTGTCTTAATAAAACCGTAAACACACCCCACCAAATAGCGCTGATAAAAAACAGTCCATCCCCAAGTCCAAAGGCAACACCTGTTTCTTGATACATCAGCGCACTCATACCCGCAATGGCGGTCAGCATAATTACAATACTGATCCATGTATGGCGGTCAAAAGGCACTCGAAATAACATCCAAGCAGCAATGGCGGTACAAACAGGAATACAGCCATTCAAAAAAATGGCAGCATGCGCAGCAGGTACATAATGAAAAGCACTATACGCAGTCAGGCAATAGCCCACTCCACCAATCATTGCCAAAATAAAAGGCTCTTTTTTCCATAAAAATGCCGTATCTTTTTTCCAGATAAGAATCGGCATTAAAATACAAAAAGCCAAAGCAAAGCGTAAGGCGGTAATATCCCAAGCACTGATCTGCCATTGTGCATTCAGCCGAGCAGTTAGGGTAAAACCACCCCAAATGCACATGGTAACAAGCATCAAAGCATAACCTTGCTTTTGGGGAGATAGACGAATCACGGTGTTGAAAGCATCAATAAAATAGCAAATACAAAATCAGCAATTAAGCCTGACGCTGACGACAAGCTTCATACAAGGCCATACCTGTTGCAACACTGACATTCAGACTTTGCAGATTTCCTGCCATTGGAATAAATACGGTTTGATCACATTGTGACTGGGTAATTGGGCGTAAACCTGTATCTTCTGCGCCCATCACCACGCATACTGCTGTGCCTGTAAAGTCAAATTGCTGAATTGGCAAAGCTTTTTCATCCAGCATCGTACCCACCACGCGCACATTAAACTCTTGTTTCAAATGCGCCAAAGTACGTGCCAAATTGGTCACTTGGATAAATTTGACTTTTTCTGCACCACCTGCAGCTACTTTGCGTGCAGTTGGGGTCAAACTTGCTGAACGATCACGCGGCACAATCACGGCAGTAACCCCCATCGCAGCGGCAGTACGGATACACGCACCCAAGTTATGCGGGTCGGTGACTTGGTCGAGCGCCAAAAGTAAAGGCTTGCTATCAGCCTGCAACAAGGCATCCAAGTCTTTTTCATTCAGAGTTGGATGTGGGCGTACTGCAGCCACCACTCCTTGGTGAAAAGGCAAACCTGCCAGTTTTTCCAAGCTGTCACGGCTGGCTTTTTGCACACTAATGCCAAATGGTTCGGCAAGTTCTAAAATCTTTTGTAAACGCTGATCATCACGCCCTTTTAAGGTAAAAAGAGTTAAGACGCGCTCTGGCTCAAGCTCCAATAATGACTCCACCGAGTGAACGCCATAATAATATTCAGGTTTTGCCATGAACGACCTCTAATTAATGCACCAATAAACCAGCGAAAACGAAAAATCCTGCAAAGCTGACTTTACAGGATTTCAATAAGATCTAGTTTAACCGATTCGGGTGAAAATTTCTTGATTCAATTCCGCTTGATTGGGTGCTCAAGCAGGAGAAAAATGAAATCTTAATTCAATACCCTATTATCGGCTGATTAGCCTTCTAAGTGGCACACGTAATCGAGCACTTCATCGGTTTCGATGCTGAAACGGCTATTGCCAGGCACATAGAACGATTGACCCGCGCGGAATAATTCACTTTCTTCGCTATCGGCAATTTTGACACGACATTCACCTGAAATAATTTCCATACGTTCAGGTACATGCGTTTCGAAAGTCAAGGCTTGTTCAGTCGGTAAAATTACCCCTAAGGTTTTTTTGGTACCGTCTTCAAATTGCACCGTGTGACTGATGCATTGCCCACCAAAATAGACATTCGACTTTTTCACAACTGATACATGATCAAACTGAGCTGACATGCGTATTCTCCAGGTAACGCGTTTTTATATTTTTGACTGATGTAGTTTAATTCTGTCCTCAGAACTAATCAATCTGTGTTTACAGTGGGCTTTGCGTAAATTGAACAATGTTTCAATACGCAGCATGCAACACGCTGACAGCACAGTCTAAGCCAATGCCAGAGGCATGCAAAGTACTCTGCTCTAGATTCTTCCCCACTAAAGTGCTAAATCTGAATGTGAAACAGATCACAAATAGTATGTGTATCATTTAAGTTTCACCCGATCAGGCAGCACCTAAAAACTTCCTAAGCGAATATACTGCAATTTGATGACTATCAAATGAAATGGTCAACGAGTCTTGCGTTTTATATAGGATGCTTATCGGGTACATTTTTTGTTGTTTGTGCTGCAATTTAAGCTAGAATTAAACAGACGAAAATAACAGCCTTGTTATGGCATTTCCAAAACTTAACTCTCTTTCACTGACACTTTTCGCAGCTTGGATGCGTTTATGCTGACTCATTTAACACTGATTAACTTTGCCCTTGCCGACCACTTAGCACTGGATATTGAAACAGGTTTTAACGTTCTAACAGGGGAAACAGGTGCCGGTAAATCCTTACTATTAGATGCACTCTCTGCCTGTTTAGGTGAACGTACCGATACCAATTATGTGCGTTTTGGCTCAGATAAAGCCGATGTGACTGCGAGTTTCAGTTATCAGAACAATAGCCCTGAAGCACAATGGCTAAAAGAACATGAATTAGATGATGAGTCTGGTGAAATCCATTTACGTCGGGTAATTTTTGCCACAGGACGCAGCAAGGCATGGATTAATGGACGCCCAAGCAGTTTGTCAGAGCTGAAAGAAATTGGACGCTTGCTAGTACAGCTATATAGCCAGCACAGCCAACAACAATTGTTGGAACCGCCTTATCCAAAGCACTGG
Organism: Acinetobacter seohaensis; assembly: GCF_056431365.1. Taxonomy (NCBI): domain Bacteria; kingdom Pseudomonadati; phylum Pseudomonadota; class Gammaproteobacteria; order Moraxellales; family Moraxellaceae; genus Acinetobacter; species Acinetobacter seohaensis. Next base: position 48,535 of record NZ_JBWKMK010000051.1, on the reverse strand, counting down.
CTTGATCGTTATTATAATTTTTATACCCCTGCCCAAGCAGTACGTGATGCTTATAGTACCTGGCAAAAAAATATCCGACAGCATCAGGCGGCGCTGGATGCACAGGCAACTCGCAAGCAGCGCATCGAAACTCTAAACTTACAGCTCGAAGAACTCGAAGAACTGGTACAAATCGATTATAAGGAGATTGAACAAGAGTTTGATCGCCTAAGCCATCATGAACATATCATGCAGGACTGCAGTTATAGCTTAAATGCCTTGGACGAAGCCGAGCAAAACATCACTCAGGAAATTGCTTCGATTATTCGCCGCTTGGAATCGCATGCGGGACGAAGTGAACAATTATCAGAAATTTATAACTCATTGTTAAATGCGCAAAGTGAATTAGATGATGCGACAGCCAATTTACGTCAGTTTATTGATCGTCAAAGCTTTGACCCTGAACGCATGGAAGAACTGAATCAAAAATTAGAAGTCTTTCATCGTTTAGCGCGTAAATACCGCACACAACCTGAATTATTAAAACAAGAATTTGATACTTGGCAAGCCGAACTCACGGCTTTACATGAACTGGAAGATCCTGAAACTTTGGCAGAACAAGTCGAAGTGGCACATCAGGACTTCTTAGCCAAAGCACAACATTTAGATGATATCCGTCGTGAAGCAGCTGCACCGCTCGCTAAACAACTAACCGAGCAAGTTAAACAATTGGCACTGCCTGAGGCACATTTTGAATTTAAGTTTGAACCTTTAGAGCAGGTTTCTGCGGAGGGGTTAAGTTTTATTCAACTACTGTTTACTGCCAACAAAGGTATTCCTGCTCAGCCATTAGCACGTGTGGCTTCTGGTGGCGAATTATCGCGGATTGCCTTGGTCATGCAAGTCATGAATGCCGAAAAAACCGAAGCTGAAGTTTTGGTTTTTGATGAAATTGATGTCGGGATTAGTGGTGGTACTGCTGAAATTGTGGGGCGTTTGCTCGCAGGTTTGGCGCAACACGTTCAAATTTTATGTATTACCCACCAAGCACAAGTAGCTGCACAGTCTGATCAGCACCTTTTGGTGAAAAAGCGTCAGACCGATCCTGCCAGCAGTACCATTGTTGAATTAGAAGAAGATGCGCGTATTTTAGAATTGGCACGCATGACAGGCGGTGTTGAAATTAATGACACTACCTTGCAACACGCCAAACAATTACGCCAATTGAAGTTTCAACAGGCTTAAAAAATAAATCCCCTGATTTTCAGGGGGATTTATTTAGGTCTAAAACAAGCTTAATCATTATTTACCATTTCACAGGTTGGTCACTTGAACCAGGTGTCATTTCATAACCTGGAGAGGTATCATAAAATTGACTGCTAGAAGATTGCACAGGTTGTAGTTTAAGACCCTGTAAAATTTCAGGATTTAAACTTTGGGCAATCTTATCTGCAGTACTATCATTTAAACTATTATTTAAAAGATTCTGTGTCATCAAGTTCGATAAGGTACGATTAAAAGTCCCTGCCGCAACTACCTTACTGGTATTCGCTTCAATCACTCGCCACGTTAAACGCACCTGCTCTGCACCAGCATTTAACCCATACATTTGTTGACCGCTAGCAACTGACAAATCGTTAATACGCCCCACGAGTAAATAATCAGCACCTACTTTTTGACCAATACGCGCTAACTCATGCGGTGCACCATCCCAATACAGGAAGTCATTTTCAAATTGCATTTCATCTATGTAATGACGATCAACAACACTTAACTGCCCTGACTGTGCCAAATAAGTACCTAAAGTATCTGATAATTCTTGACTAAACTCAGAAGCAGAAGCACCGCTGGCTAAGCGGTTATTTTTTTCTGCCATTTGAAATGGCAAGACTGCAATACGGCGCATGTGTTGATCTTGTACAGTAGATTCAAACTTCACCACATGTGCGCGAACTTTAGCGCGATAATTATTTTTAGCACCAGAAACACTCAAGACCTGAAACTTGGTGACAGAACCCGAACCTTGATTGGCTACACTAAATACAGGTGAAACTTTACCCGTATATGTCCAGCCCTGATTATTTACAGATAAAGAAACTGTTTCTTCATAATTCATTTGTGACGATACCGAAGCACCATTCACCGATTGAACTGCAATCAATAATGCTTCAGAAATAGCTTGGTGTTGTGTTGGACCACTACCCGTTGCCTCTTTAATCACTTCTTTAATCGCAGCAAAAGCAGGACTGCACAGTAATCCAGATAATAAGCCTGCAAATAATATTTTTTTCATGTTCTATTCTTCAACAGCAACTGCGCTTACCACAGCGCAGTTGCTTTCAGATTAAATTAAAGACCAAAAGTTGAGCGCTTTGCTGCCTTACGGATTTCTTTTTCGCCTGTCCACTCTACAATGCCAGTTTGTAAGTTCTGCAATTTAAATGTGAACTTGTAATACACATCGCTCTTACCACCTGCATTTTTTACAATACTAGATAGATTGCCATTGAGCATATATTCAGCACCGATATGTCCACCAGTACGCACTGCAGTCGCTTGATTGACCATGCCGCTTTGCTTTTGATAGGCAAGTTGCTGCGCCATCGCATTGACAGATTTCATATCTACAAAACGAAACTTCCCTGAATTAATTAATTTGTTCTGAATCGTATCTGTAATAGATTCTGTATCGATATGTTCTTGTGTCTTGTTATGAATACGATCAAGCACAATGACTGGACGACGAGTTTGCGTCATTTGCACCACAGGTGGGAAGGTCAGCATATCATCCACCATCTTTGCAGCAATCATTTGTAGATCTGTCGATCCAAAATCTTTCGTTAAAGTTTCTACAGCTTGAGCATCACCATAACTCACTGCACTACCCGTTGTTGCACAACCTGTTGCCAAAACAGAAGTTGCTACCACAGCCATGATTAACTTTGCATTCATTGCTCTATCTCGCTTATTTCTTTAAATACACAACAACATCTACAGCCGATGGATTTGGTGCTAAAGATTGCACGCCCTTCACCTCTCGACCCGTTAACTGAATTGGTTTCCAAATCGCACCTTCAGGGTTCACTTCTGCCCCATGTGCATCGACCCATACGATTTTGTAGCTAAAATCTTTGTTATTGAAACGGCGGTTTTTAATGGCAATTGATGCCTTTTTTAAGTCGCCTGCCATAGACATTCCCACACGCTCAACAAATACCTCAGTGGTTAAGACTGGGTTATTGGTAATGGTGCGAATACTTACTTCGTTATTCGCATCTGTCTGTGTAGACAAAGCATTAGGGGCTGTACATCCAACCATCGCCGCAGCACTAAGACCGAGTAATGCGAGTTTTAACTGATTTTTCATAAAGTTCTCTTCAAAATTATTGGCGTGGAATACTACTTACACTTGCTGTAATTTTGTCATTTACATGATGTGCATAAACAAATACTGTCTCATTGGCTTTTACATCTAACTTCACAGAGGAGCTTGACAAATTACCTGACGATAACTGTAAGTTGTGTATCCCTGGCGTTAAGTTCAGACGTGCAATTTGCGTATTACTTGGCAAAGTTGTCCAAGCTCGTAAATCTGCTCGCTCGGTTGCCATATTGAGCACGTTACCTGCCAATTGCCCTAAAACACCAAATTGGTTACCAAGCTCTTTTTGAGCAGCATATTTGGCTGTGGCACGAATCACTTGGGTTGTTAAAGTTCCAACGACTTTTTCTTTTAAGTCTTTAACAGCCAATGCACCAATATCACTAATCACATAACTGTCTTGCAAAACTCGGTTATTCAGCTTCACTTTCAGGCTTTTGGGTGCAACATAAGTGCTAGGTTCATAAGTCGCAAAAGCAATGTTGATAATGCCGCCTGGAGTCGGAATATCTAACTTATTTTCAATTTTCTGTGGAACGATACCTTGTTCAATAAATACAATAACAGGCACACTACTATTACTTTGTTTTGCAACCAATTGATCTAAACGCTTTACATCTTTAGCAATCTGCTCATCAGGCTGTAACTCATAAGCTTTTTTGTAATCCACCAAAGCATCGTTGTATTCGCCTAAGGTTTCCCACAAGTTAGCTGCCATATAAAAAGCATAAGCATTTTGATAAGTATTCTTAATCTTGCCCGCAATTGGATCTAAGCCAACAAATGCCTCATCTAAAACATGCAATGCGGCATTTGAAGATGTATTTGCTTTTGTATTTTTCTCTTTTTTCTTTTCAAACTCAGCCTGATGTGCCAGTTCAATTTCACGCTGAATGCCCTGTGCAACACGCATTTCTACTGCAGCAGCCTCAAGATTTTTTAAAAAAATATAATTTTTCGCTTGAGAAATATGCGCCAATACCTGTTCATGAGGTGGCACCAAATAAGGTACCACCGAATCATTACTCACCATAGAAAGTGCTTTAAATCCGACCCGACTCAGACTAATTTTTGCACGACTTTTTTGTTTATCTAGAAATTCAAAAGCCTGCTTATAATGATTCAAACTTTCTTCATACTGATGATTGACTTGTAATAAACGTGCCTGCTCCAGTAAATATAGTACGCCGTCTTTTGAATCTACTTTATCTTTAAATTTAGCAACTAAATCTTCAGATAAATGATTATTCAAATGACTGCGAAACAAATTACCTTCATCATTATAAGTTCCAAAAATTGCTGCTTGAGAAAAAACTGAAGCTGAAAAAACAGCAGCAAACAAACTTCCCTTTATTAAATAATTCATATTAAACCATCAAAAAAAGCTATAAAAGATGAAAATTTCACCATCTTACAAACAATCATTTTTTGTTTCAATATGTATTTTATGTATATTTATTGAAACATATCAAGCTATAAAAAACACAAATTTTACACTAAAGTACAAAACTTACAAAAGAGATAAACAAACTTATAGATTTTTTATATTAAAAAACCACTACTCATTAGACAAACTTAATATTTAATAAAAGAGAATCTAAATGTAGTAAAACCGCCTATTTTGCAATTAAAAAACAGAAATCACATTAGTTAAAATTAAAAAAGTAGATTAAAAAATATACACTGAAACATTTAACAAACCCACCTCACAAAGATAATAAAGCAATCAATTATTATGTTCCTATATCTTCAACTTTGTAACTAAATAGATAAATTTAATGACATCATTTTTTCTAAATTTTAAATTTATTCTTTTATTTATCCTTTGTCTCACTTTTACCAAAGCAAAGTTGTCATCACAGTGGTTTTATGGGATAAGTACAGCTAAGAAATGTATATTTGCATGATTTGGCTGTAACTCGTTTACGTTTCCAAGTCGGTTTACAGTTCTGTTTGCCACCACCTCAGATTAAGGAGAATTGCTTAGGTGACTAAACAATATCTGACGCATCGCTGTCTCATAGCCCCGCCCGATATGAATGATGAGTTTTTTGCAAACACCGTCATCTATTTGGCACGTCATGATGAAGACGGTGCGCAAGGCATTATTATCAACCGTCCATCGGGTATCCAAATCAAAGAATTACTCAATGATTTAGATATAGACGCAGATAATGTGCATCCTCACGAAGTTCTACAAGGTGGTCCATTACGACCTGAGGCAGGTTTTGTTTTACACACAGGGCAGCCAACTTGGCATTCATCTATCGCTGTTGGTGAAAATGTCTGTATCACCACCTCTAAAGATATTTTAGATGCGATTGCCCACAACGAAGGCGTTGGACGTTACCAAATTGCCTTGGGCTATGCCAGTTGGGGCAAACAGCAACTGGAACAAGAAATTGCCCGTGGCGATTGGCTCATTTGTGAATCGGACATGGACTTGATTTTCAATTTACCTTATGACGACCGTTGGGATGCCGCTTATCGTAAAATGGGCGTAGATCCAACATGGTTATCTTCAGAGATTGGTCATGCCTGAAACAACACAAGCCCAAACTATCATGGCATTTGACTTCGGTACGCAAAAAATGGGCATGGCTGTGGGGCAGGCACTAATTGAAAGTGCGACCCCACTCGCCCTCTTCCCCATGAAAGATGGCATTCCACAATGGGAAAACTTGCTGAAAATCATCAAGCAACATCAGCCACAATTATTTCTAGTGGGCTTACCTTTAAATATGGATGATAGCGAGTCGGAACTGTCTACCCGTGCACGTAAGTTTGCCAGACGCTTACGCCATCAAAGCAATATCAACACCCTAATGGTCGATGAGCGCCTAACCACACGTGAAGCACGTGATGAGCTTGATCATTATCAAGCCCAAGGGCGTGGCAAAAAGCTCGCAGCCGACAGTCTTGCCGCAGCACTATTGATTGAAAGCTGGTATCGTGAGCCTCACGGCATTCAGCCTTAAATCCTATTTCTGAATAGATAACATCGACAAATGCAAAAGAATTGGGACATTGATCGTTAGAATGCCTAAGACCATCTGTAAAAAGTCTATTGGTCTGGCGATTTTTTGATATAAAGTGACACCATCCTTTTGGTGTGAATGGGTAAATCCGCATGGCACTGTCTAGCTTTGGCAAGATTCTCACAGTCTTAGACTTATTTTCAACCGCACGTCCTGTCATTAATGTAGATACCATTAGTGAGGAACTCGGTTTATCTAAGCCCACCAGTTACCGCTATTTAAAAGAGTTGGTTTCGGCAGAGTTGTTGCAGCGCATGAGTGGCACATCGGGAGATTACACCCTAGGGCCAAAAATTGCAGTATTGGATTTTATCTCTCGCACGACCGATCCATTGGTCACCATCAGTATTCCGTTTATGAAAAAAATTGCGGAACGTACTGAATTTTGCTGTTTGCTGACCCAACTCAATCAAGATTCCTGCATTGATGTGCATCACGAAATCTTTAAAGATACGCCTTTGCTGTCTTATGGTCGCGGCTGCCCACGTCCTGTTTATGTCGGCTCATCGCCAAAAATTATTATGGCACATCTGCCTAAAGCTAAAATTTTAGACTATTACCAACGTTTTTCTAACGAATTGGCACAAGTCAATTTTGCACAAGATGAAGATGACTTTTTGCAGCAAATGCGCAAAATCAAAAAACAAGGCTATTATTTTTCTAACGGCGAACTTGATGCAGAAATTGCAGGTTTATCTGTACCGATTCGTTTTTCATCGAAAGATGCGCCTTATGCCTTGACGCTGTTGGCATCTAAAAACCGTTTTGAATTTGTCAATTTGCAAAAGCTGATTGAAATTTTGCAGGACAATGCAGAGCAAATTGAAAAACAGGTGGAAGTACTGAATACCAGTTTTAATATAGAGCTCTCTTAAATTTTTAGGTTATCGACACATTAAAGCACTGAATTTAAATACAATTAAAATTTATTTCTGAATAAGGATTTAGAGTGCTAAATCAAGTCTTATTCAGTAGCCGCGTGAAAATAGCGAAAGGTCAGATTAATTCTGGGTTGTATAATTTTATTGGACTTCATTAAGGCATGTTTCCAATGGTGTTGCGTCGTGCCACGCATGACCAACAACTGACCGCTGTGCAACAGTAGCTCAACCTTGTTGGCGCGGTGTTTATGCTGAAAACAAAATTTACGGGTTGCCCCCAAACTCAAAGATGCAATGACAGCGTGTCTGCCTAAATTCGGCTCATCATCACTGTGCCAACCCAAGCCCTGCGTACCATCTTGATATAAATTGGCCAAACATGAATTAAAGGGATGCCCGACCCATTGTTCAATTTGCTGTTTCAATCGCCACAAAGCAGGCTGCCATAGCAGTGCCTGCTTAACTGCTCCCGAATAACGATATTGATACTGCTCATCGCCATACCATGCCACTTGGCGCTGTGTCCGATAATACTGACCAAAGAGCAGACCTTCATCAGGCTGCCATGCCAAATGTTGCAGAAAATACCGTAAATAACGCTCACTATGCTCCGCACTCAGCACCAAACCATAGTCCTGCGCAATGCCGTCATAAGGCAGTACGTTGTCACAACGCTCAGGTGCAAACAATTCTAGATTCATGGTCATTCCTATGCTGAATAGCTTATTGTTTAATCTAAAACAAGGATCAGGACTGCTCACAAAATGACACAGCTTTTTGGCTTGTGAGTCGTGAAGTTCATCCTTAGACTTAAAATCATCGTTCTTATAACAATAATAGCTTATGAATTTATGGCATTTATTTCAAAAATTGCGTCCCTTCGTTCGACCTTATCAGCTCTTGGTGATTGCTACCTTAGTTTTAACGCTCATCGGCTCATTAACAGCTCAAGTCAATGCACTAACTTTACAATACGCTGTTGACCGTATTAACGCCTTAATTGAGGTAGGACAAGGTCTGTCTGCAGGCTGGCACATTTTAATCACCATTTCAGCCATTTTGCTGGGTAAAGAAATCATCAATGCCTTTGTGCAGTTTGGACAGAAGTTTTATGGTGAAAAACTACGCATTTTTGTGTCACAAGATTTGGCACAGGGCATTATTGAGAAATTTTTGCGTTATCGACTGGCCTTTTTTAATCAGGACAACAACCAAGCAGGTAAATTACAAACACGTATAGATCGTGGCATTGGTTCGCTCACCCGCTTAGTGCAAATTTTCTTTATTGATATTTTGCCACTCTTTACCAGTGCAATTGTGGCTTTGGGCTTAATGTATTATGCCAATTTTTATGTGGGCTTGGTCGCGACACTCATTGTGCCTATTTATTTTTGGCTGACCTATCAGCAGGCACAAAAACTAGGAAGCTGGCGACGTAATTTAGGTGATGGACGTGAGAAAAAAAGCCAAGGGATTCTCAGCATCATCAACTCAATTACCGTGATTAAATCATTTAACAGAGAAAGCATTGAAGCAGAAAAACAACTCACCCTGCAGAAAAAACTAACCCACAATCAAATGCAGACTCGCCAAACCAGTTTTTTATTTGATGGTTTAAAAAGCTTTATTGAACAAATTGGCGTGGTGCTGATTATTATTTTAACTGCTTATTTTGTGTTAGATGGACAAATGAGCATCGGCATGATCATGTATCACGTGTTACTGTTTGGCAATGTTTCTGCCCCAATTCGCTCATTGCATCGTATTTATGATGAAGTCAATGATGCAATGATCTATTCAGAAAGCTTCTTTCAAATTTTGGAAGCCGAGCATGAAATTGAGCCAAGTGGTACGCTTAAACCAGTTATTCGAGGGCAGTTTGATCTGCAACAGGTAAACTTTTTTTATCCGAATGGACATCATGCACTCAAAGACATTCAAATGCAGATTCAGCCCAATAAAATTACCGCATTGGTGGGATTGTCGGGAGCAGGAAAATCTACCCTGATCAGTTTATTAGATAAATTCTATGAACCACAACAGGGAACAATTCAGCTCGATGGGATTGATATTAACCACATCGACACTCAATATTTGCGTGACCATATCGGCTTGGTTTTGCAAAAAAATCATATTTTCCAAGGCTCTATTTTTGAAAAATATTCGTTATGGCAAAACTGATGCAAGCTTGGAAGATGTGATTCTGGCAGCCCAAAAAGCCTCTATTCACGAACAAATTTTGCAATTGCCTCAGGCTTATGACGCAGATGCCCTCATGCTTTCAGGCGGTCAACAACAACGGATTGCCCTTGCACGTATGTTCCTGAAAAATCCACCTATTATTTTTTTAGATGAACCGACTGCTAGTCTGGATGCCATTGCAACCGAACAAATCAAACAAAGCCTCGATGAAATTAAACAAGGGCGTACGGTCATCATCATTTCACATAGCTTATCGCAAATTATTGATGCCGATTACACCTATGTCATGAAAGATGGCAGGATTGCGGAACATGGCGAACATGATGCGCTTTATCATCAAAATGGGGTTTATAAAGAAATTTTTGATGCGATGGCAAAAAGTTTAAATATTGAAAAAATTGCCAAAACTTATGAGGATGATGCCGAGGAAGAAACCCATAGTTAATCAAAAAGTGCTTCAATCAGAAGCACTTTTTAATGAAGAATCACGATATTTAAGGTTGTTTCAAATATGGCCATGCCGCTTTTAAATAAATAAACATCGACCAAAGCGTTAGAATTACAGCAGTATAGAGCAACAAATAAGCCACCATTTCCAATGGTTGCCAGTTCAATAAGAACACTGAAATCGCAATCATTTGGAATGCTGTTTTATATTTCCCCACTGTAGACACCGCCACACTGGTACGTGCGCCGAGTTCAGCCATCCACTCTCGTAAGGCAGATACGGTAATTTCACGGGAAATAATTACAATCGCGGCAAAAGCCATAGAAATAGTCGGTTGCCATTGCACTAAAACAATCAATGCCGCAGCGACCATAAGTTTATCGGCCACAGGGTCTAAAAAGCGCCCAAATGCAGAGGTCTGATTCAAAGTACGTGCCAAATAGCCATCAAACCAGTCGGTCACAGCAGCAATCACAAAAATAGACGTCAAAATAATATGACGCGTCATGCCACCATCATAACCATTTACGCCCATTGCAGGCGGCCAATACGCCACCAACAAAAAAACAGGAATCAAGGCGATTCGAGCCAAAGTTAATATATTTGGAATGTTCAGGATACGACCTGTTGTCATAGACACCGCCAATGTTTCCCCTCTTTACGCTGCATATTCACAAGTTTTTTGAGGATTTGTCATCGTGAATAGGCTTCACTTTATACGAAATGCTAGTAGGTGTCACTAGGCAAACACGGTGATGGTCTGTCGGGCAATCGCTATTAGCCGATCCTGATCATCCCATAAGTGCGCATATTCTGTGGCATAACCACCGCTAGCATGATCGGTAAAAACTTTATATTTCATCCAATCTTGCAGCTGATTTTGCAAAGGATTGACATAGGTCACATGCCAAGTCAGTGAACTGGCAGGAGCGAGCTGCTCAAACATCGGCAGTACTCCAGGCGGCCACATATCAAAAGCAACCATCAAATCGGCAATGGTCATGGCACGATTCGTATGCTGTTTTGGGTTAAAACGCATCCAGCCTGCAAAATCAGGTTTATGACTAGCAGTAAACGGATATTGTCCTTCAGACCAAACCAAATCCATCTGCTGAAAACATTCAGGTGCTAAAGGATGATGCTGTGTAACAGGCAATTCCGTTGCAGGTGGAAAATTGGGCGCAGTACGTTCTTGTTGCACCACAATGCTGGATTCACGTGCCGCACCAAAACTGGCAATTAAAATGCTTTGTACTGCATCATCCTGCCATAAACGAACTTCGACACTGGTCACAGATTTGCCTTCACGCAGAATTTCCGCCGTGAGCCGTGCCCGACCTTGTTGCACAGGTCCGACAAACGTGACACTGCTGCTTAGCAAGCGCTTTTTCGGATCGGCAATACAAAGCTGGGCTTTTTGCATCATCAAACCTGCCACCAATCCACCATAAATAGTGCGCCCCTGTAACCACCCAAGCGGGATGTCTATCCATTCTTGCTCGGCAATGGCTTGATAGGTCTGTAGCAACGACATAGCTTTTCCTTAAACAATGTTGTGGTTGATATTACAGGGTTTCGATCTGATGTGAATGTTCAATGACGACAGAGTCAATGCACTTTTTTGCTATTTACCTTTGTAGAAAATACTGCTTTTTATGCAGTAAATAGGGTCTGTTGACAATTCGTCTATGTTTGCGACGTGAGAGATATATCTCGCAAGATTTTTAGCTAATATAAGGCATGAGGCAGGAAATTTAGTCATTCATGCAGCACTTTATAAATCGTACGCGCCATTACTTCACCCAGTCCGGGTACTAAAGTCAACTCTTTTTCAGAAGCTTTCAGGACACCTTGTATGCCACCAAAATGGGTGAGTAAATCACGACGACGTTTTGGCCCTAAGCCCGGAATCACTTCAAGTATTGATGAGCCACGTTTTTTATCGCGCTTGGCACGGTGCTTGGTAATTGCAAATCGGTGTGCTTCATCACGTACCTGCTGAATCAAATGCAGCGCCTTATGATCTTCAGGCAGCTGAATTTTGCTGCCATCGGTAAAATGTAGCGTTTCTAGACCAGGTTTGCGTCCTTCGCCTTTGGACACCCCAATCATAAAGGCATCCAATCCTAACTCCTGCATGACCTCCATCGCCATATTCAACTGCCCTTTACCGCCATCAATCAGCAATAAATCGGGCAGCATGGCTTTTTTATAACGGCGCGTTAAAGCTTGGCGCATGGCAGCATAGTCATCTCCAGCCTGAATATCCTGAATTGAAAATTGTCGATAATCACGTTTGCGAATACCACCACTGTCAAATACCACGCAAGACGCCACAGTGTCTTCGCCCATGGTGTGCGAAATATCAAAACATTCAATTCGATCAATGGGGCGTCCAACCACTTGTTCTAACTGATGAAAACGCTCATTTAATTCAAAGTGATTAGCGAGTTTACCTTTAATAGCATGCTGCACATTCATTTGTGCCAATTCTTGCCACTCGGCACGGGTTTCACGCACTTTATGTTTAATTTGAATTTTTTTATCGAAGTGTTGCTGTAAGGCTTGTTCCAACTCTTTGCAATCTGCCACTTCCACATTAACAATCAATTCCGCTGGAATTTCATCGGCCACCTGAAAGTAAAAGTTGGCAATAAAATCGGCCAACATTTGCCCCAAATCATCGCCCAACATATCAGGAAAATAGCTTTTACCGCCCAGCATTTTGCCATTGCGCACATGCATAATTTGCACACAGGTCACACCTGCCTGATGTGCAATGGCAATAATATCGGCCTCACCTTTGAGCTTATAAATGGCTTGCTGTGCCTGCACATCACGCAACAAAGCCATACGGTCACGGTAAAAGACTGCTTTTTCAAATTCCAACGCTTCGGCTGCAGCTTCCATTTTAGCAATCAATTGCTGATTCAGTTCTTTACTATCGCCCTGTAAAAATCGAATCGAATTATTAACATCTTCTTTATATTCTTCGGGCGAAATCAATCCTACACACGGTGCCGAACAGCGTTTGATCTGATATTGCAAACACGGACGCTGCCGTTGAGCAAAATAACTGTTTTCACACTGCCGCACATTAAACAGTTTTTGTAACACCACCAAAGTATCGCGGGCATTGTACGCACTCGGATAAGGCCCAAAAAACTTGCCTATCTGATGCTTGCCTTTGCCGCGTCCACTGGCAATACGCGGATAAGGCTGATCTGCCGACACAAAAATATAAACATAGGACTTATCATCGCGCAGCATAATATTGTACGGTGGACGATGCAGCTTAATCAGATTTTGTTCAAGCAATAACGCTTCAGTTTCGGAACGCACCACCAAAGTTTCAATATCATAAATACGCGCCACTAAAGCCTGCGTTTTAGGATGCTCGATGGTTTTGACAAAATAACTCGACACTCGGTTTTTTAAATTTTTGGCTTTGCCGACATATAACAACTCCCCGTCTTTACCCAACATACGGTAAACCCCTGGCAATTGGGTCATATTTGCCAAAATTTTCTCGATATGCTCACCTGCGTTTGGGTTCACGAGTCATCCTATTCTTGCTACATTCTTTACATGATGTGCTGCTTTATCTGATTTTTTCAAGCTTTATCCTGTGGCATAGCGCATGATCTATCCACTAAAACGATCAGCTCAGTGCTAAAAACGATCAGTCGGCAACACAAGATTTGCTATGCTCAGGCATCTTGTCAGCAGAAGGAAAGTGCAGGATGACGACCGCACCACACGGCATACCGACCATTCAATCCGCAACGTCCCAGCCGATCAGTACACATCAGTATGTATCCGCCAAAGACCGTTTGATTGGCAAGCCGCGCTTTCATTTTGAACCTACACAAGTCATGCAATTGTTACGTCAACGGATTATTGGACAAGATGCAGCGCTGAATGAAATCGAAAAAATGCTGTATGTGGTCAAGGCCGATTTCTCCAGCACAGAGCGACCACTTTCAGTGACTTTAATGCTTGGCCCGACAGGTGTTGGCAAGACCGAAACGGTGCGCCTGATTGCCGAAGCCATTTATGGTCGCCCCGATGCCTTCTGCCGCATTGATATGAATACCTTGGCGCAGGAACACTATGCGGCTGCACTCACAGGCGCGCCTCCTGGCTATGTCGGCTCTAAAGAAGGCCATAGTTTATTTGATGAAACTGCGATTGCAGGTTCGCACACCCGCCCAGGCATTATGTTATTTGATGAACTGGAAAAAGCCTCAAGCGAAGTGATACGTGGCTTAATGAATGTGCTAGATACAGGCAAACTGACCCTGACTGCAGGCACCAAAACCATCGACTTTCGCAATTGCATGATTTTTATGACCAGCAATGTGGGGGCTCAAGCCGCACAACAATACTTAGATAAATTGAATCTGTTGCCGCAAAAAGTACAACAACTGTGCTTAAAACACATGCCCACACAACCAATCATTGAAAATTCATGCATTGTAAATTTGACCCTGAATTTTTAAATCGGATTGGCCGTAGTTTGCATTATTAAGCGGTATCTGCTAATGCGATGCCACAATAAGTAAAAATTGAATTAGAAAAGTTAAACCATCGCCTGAAGCATCAACAGCGCAAGTTCAACTCACTGCAGGAGCTAAAGCCTATTTTATCAGGGACATGATATTCATTACGGCGTGCGGCATTTGGGGCTTAAAATCCATACCGCACTTGAGCCATTTTAGCCTTGTATTTTTAAGTCATCCTGAAAAATCAGAAATGTTTTTTTATTACAGTACAGATTAATTACACCGAAAAATAGAATAAGCCGGCGACTTATGCTGCGTGGATCTTGAGGATGCTGCCCTGCTCATCTTCAAGATTGTGTTCTTTCACTTTAAAAGCCTAGGGTCTGTTGACAATTCGTCTATGTTTGCGACGATGCATATTTTTTAGCTGATATAAGGCATGAGGCAGGAAATTTAGTCATTCTAAATGACTGACTCATAACGCAATAGCAGCAAAAAATATGCTCGTCCTGAAAGGCTGTGGCTAAAACTTTCTCAGATTGCGTTATGAAACTTGGCAATAGTCTCGCTATTCCCTGCGTTTCATGCCTGATCTGCTCAGTTTTAGCCTACAGCGCAAGCCATTTATGAAATGTCAACAGACCCTAGGGATTAGTCGGTAATTTCCATTCCCAAGGCCTGACTAAATTTGGTCTGATCTTTAGGTGAAACCAATACAAATTTTGGCTGTCCCGCTTGAAGATAATCAATTTTTAAACGCTTCAGTGACAAAGCTGGTGACGCGACCGAATTATTGGTTTTAGATATTTTTTGAATACTGTCGCGTGGAATATCCCATTTTAAAAACATACAACGGATCTGTAAGCGTTCTGCATCGACCTGATAGCGCGTATTGAACACAGGCCACCACAACACAAAAATGGTGATGAAATACACTCCTGTGTGCACAGGAAATGCTGGCATCGTGCCTTTGGCGTACATGGTCAGCAATAACTGAATCAATAGACCAGACATACAAATCACAAAAGCCAAAACCCACCAATCTTTTTTAGAACGAAACGTTTGCATAAAAATTCCCCTATTTACTTCATTCTATACATAAAAGTAGGTCTGGATTAAAGCTCGTTGCTGAAATTGCTCAAAAATGTCATAAAAAAACGCCCCGAAAGGCGTTGTGATACTCTAAAACACATAAGGGCGAATAAAAATTAAGAAGAAAATCCCGAGCATTAAAAACCATTTTAAGAAATAGTACACACGACTATTTTTAGCTTTTAAAGCCTTGGCTTTTAAACGCACTTGATAGACATAGCCAAAGACTTTATTTAAGCCACCCGTCTGATCGCCTGCTTCATTCGGAGAGCTTGCTGCGGTCATCACATTTTTGCCAAACCAGTGATTAAACTTTTGCATCCAGCGAGATTTTAACGGACGCTCGACATCGGCAAAGAAAATAATACGGTTTTGAGAAGTGCCATTTTCAGCATAGTGAATATAGGTTTCATCAAACACCACACTTTCACCATCACGCCATGAATACCGCTCACCATCGACATCAATAAATCAATAAAACAACGGTCATCATTTGGTGTCATCAATCCCAAGTGGTAACGCAATGAACCTGCATACGGGTCGCGATGACGCACTAAACGACTGTCGGGCGCTAATTCAGTAAACATCGCCGCCTTAATGCTAGGCAAAGTTTTTAATAATGCTGTGGTTTTTGGACATAATTCTGCTGCTGATGGATGCGCGGAGTCATACCATTTTAAGTAAAAGCGCTTCCAGCCTGTTTTAAAGAATGAGTTAAAACCCAAATCATCGTAAGTACTTGAAGCTTTAATACCACCCTGTTCATATAAAGCTTTGGCTTCATCACGAATCATTTCCCAATTGTCATCCAAAACCTTTAAATCTTGAAAGTGCTGGGTGTCGATATACGGTTGATTTGGTACTTTAGAGAACAAATACATTAAATAGTTGATCGGTGCGAGGATGGTAGAATGGTCAAAAAACTGACGATAAAAACTATGACGCACCTTGCCGCGCTGTTGAATATACAGCGCTGAAGCGATAAAAATCGCCAAAATAATCCACTTCAACATAGAACAACCTAAATTGCTGAAAACAGCTAAAATTCAAAATGTCGCATATTCTACTCAATTTCAGCGCATGAGGTCATAGCAGAAAATAGAACACAGCATTGCAAATCGCTATCCCCCCTATCCAGCTTCACGCTTTAAAACATCACCATCCAAACGATGGATTTACTTTTCTGTCAAAAACAACCCACTGATAACATCTATTTATCAAGCTTTTCTAAATCGAAAATGCAATACAACCTGATTAAAAATAAAAGAGAAAACAATCACTTTCATCTTTCTTTAAACATAGGATTTTAAAATCGGGTCAAAAAGCAATTCCGCGCTATGAGAAAAATCATGACCCTTGCGTCACGGCTTGATACAACTTGCTATATTTTTTTTCGATATAGTTATCGTAAGATTAGCGAGGCATATATGTGTGCAGGACTATCGCACACGCTTCATAACATCAACTTAGAAGTCCTCCAAAATAAAGGAGATCAGGCATGATCCACGCTGGCAATGCCATTACCGTCCAAATGCTTTCGGACGGAATTGCAGAATTCCGCTTTGACTTACAAGGTGAGTCGGTCAACAAATTTAACCGTGCAACGATTGAAGACTTTAAAGCTGCGATTGAGGCTGTTAAAGCAAACAATGAAGTGAAAGGTTTAATCGTCACTTCTGCGAAATCAACCTTTATCGTGGGTGCAGACATCACCGAATTTGGTGCAAACTTCGCTCAAGGTGAACAAGCCATTGTGGATTGGGCATTGCCTGTTCACGACATCTTCAATGCTTTTGAAGATTTAGACATTCCTAAAGTTGCTGCAATCAATGGTATGGCATTGGGCGGTGGCTTTGAAATGTGTTTGGTATGTGACTACCGTGTGATGTCAGATCAGGCACAGGTGGGCTTACCAGAAATCAAACTGGGTATTTTCCCAGGCTTTGGTGGTACGGTTCGTTTAAGCCGCGTTATTGGTATCGACAATGCGGTTGAATGGATGGCAATGGCCAACCCTAAACGTCCTGATGCTGCACTCAAAGATGGCGCTGTAGATGCCGTAGTTGCTGCAGACAAATTGCAAGATGCTGCGCTGGACTTGGTTAAACAAGCCATTGCAGGCCGTTTGGACTGGAAAGCAAAACGTCAGGAAAAGTTAGACCCTGTTAAATTGAACCCACTTGAACAAATGATGGCGTTCAACACAGCAAAAGGTGCGGTACTAGCAAAAGCAAACCCTGCACAATACCCTGCGCCAAAACTCATGCTTGATTCTTTACAAGCAGGTGCAAGCTTGTCACGTAATGAAGCACTTCAAGCTGAAGCGGCTGGTTTTGCAAAAGCTGCAGTAACGCCACAAGCAGGTGCGTTGATTGGTTTATTCATCAACGACCAAGTGGTGAAGAAAACTTCTAAGAAATATGAAAAAGGTGCACACCCTGTCAACCAAGCGGCTGTTCTAGGCGCAGGTATCATGGGTGGTGGTATTGCTTACCAAGCGGCAAGCAAAGGCACACCAATCATCATGAAAGACATTGGTAATCCGCAACTTGCTTTGGGTATGAAAGAAGCCAATGGCTTATTGACCAAACAAGTTGAACGCAAAAAGTTAACCCCTGCGAAAATGGGTGAAACTTTGGCACGCATCCGCCCAACTTTAAGCTACGACGAGTTTAAAGAAGTGGATATCGTGATTGAAGCCGTGACGGAAAATCCAAAAATCAAAGGTATCGTACTGAAAGAAACTGAATCTAAAGTACGTGAAAACACGATTATTGCATCGAATACATCGACCATTTCAATCACGCGTTTGGCAGAAAACCTACAACGTCCAGAAAACTTTGTCGGCATGCACTTCTTTAACCCAGTGCACATGATGCCATTGGTGGAAGTGATTCGTGGTGAAAAAACTTCACCTGAAGCAATTGCGACCACTGTGGTGCTTGCTCAGAAAATGGGTAAAACACCAATCGTAGTGAACGACTGCCCAGGCTTCTTGGTGAACCGCGTATTGTTCCCTTACTTTGGTGCATTTGACCTTCTATTGAAAGACGGTGCTGACTTCCAACAAGTCGACAAAGTCATGGAAAAATTCGGCTGGCCTATGGGTCCTGCTTACCTAATCGACGTTGTTGGTATCGACACGGGCGTTCACGGTGCAGAAGTCATGGCAGAAGGTTTCCCAGACCGCATGAAGCCAGACTATAAAGGCTCAATCCAAGTCATGTACGAAAACAAACGTCTTGGTCAAAAGAATGACGTAGGTTTCTACAAATATGAATTGGATCGTAAAGGCAAGAAAGCCAAAGTGGTCGACCCAACTGCGTATGAGCTTGTAGCATCTGTCGCAACATCTGAAAAGCGCGAATTTGATGCACAAGAAATCATTGACCGTATGATGTTGGCTTTCTGTAATGAAACAGTACGTTGCTTAGAAGACAACATCGTGGCGACACCATCTGAAGCAGATATGGCGATGATTATGGGTGTAGGTTTCCCTCCATTCCGTGGTGGCCCATGCCGTTATATCGACCAAACAGGTGTTGCTGAATACGTTGCGCTTTGCGACAAATATGCACACTTAGGAAAAGCTTATGAAGCGCCACAAATGTTGCGTGACATGGCTGCTAACAACAAAAAATTCTACGGTTAAGGAGCAACGTGAATGGCTACTTTAAATCCACGTGACGTTGTCATCGTTGATGGCGTACGTTCTGCAATGGGTAAAACCAAAAACGGTATGTTCCGCAATGTACGTGCTGACAGTCTATCGGCTGAATTGGTTCGTGCTTTAGTTGCTCGTAACCAGTTTGATGTCAACGAAGTTGAAGATGTGATCTGGGGCTGTGTTAACCAAACCCTAGAACAAGGTATGAACATTGGTCGTAATATTGCTTTATTGGCTGATCTTCCAAAAACAGTAGCGGGTCAAACTGTGAACCGTCTGTGTGGTTCTTCAATGCAAGCGATCCACACCGCTGCGGCACAAATTGCAACCAATCAGGGTGATATTTTCATCATTGGTGGTGTAGAGCACATGGGCCATGTGGGCATGATGCACGGTATCGACATCAACCCTGCTGCATCGAAGCACTATGCCAAAGCCTCAAACATGATGGGCTTAACTGCTGAAATGTTGGGTCGCATGAACGGTATTTCTCGTGAAGAGCAAGATGCCTTTGGTGTGGAATCACACCGTCGTGCATGGGCTGCAACGCAAGAAGGCCGTTTTAAAAACGAAATCATTGGCATTGAAGGTCATGATGCAAACGGCTTTAAACAACTATGCGACATCGACGAAGTGATTCGTCCAGATGCTAACCTTGAAGCATTCCAAGCTTTACGTCCTGTATTTGATCCGAAAGGCGGTACCGTAACTGCGGCGACATCTTCAGCATTGTCTGATGGTGCTTCTGCGATGTTGCTTATGTCTGCTGAACGTGCACAAGCATTAGGTTTGAAACCACGTGCGGTGATTCGCTCTATGGCCGTTGCAGGCTGTGATGCAGCAATCATGGGTTATGGCCCAGTACCTGCAACGCAAAAAGCACTTAAACGTGCGGGCTTGTCAATTGCAGACATTCAAACCTTTGAATTAAACGAAGCGTTTGCTGCACAAGGTCTATCTGTTCTAAAAGGCTTAGGCATTTATGATCAGCAAGATCGTGTGAACTTGAACGGTGGTGCAATTGCACTCGGTCACCCATTGGGTTGTTCAGGTGCGCGTATCACCACCACGTTATTGAACGTGATGGAACAACAAGACACGCAAATTGGTCTTGCGACCATGTGTATCGGTCTTGGTCAAGGTATCGCGACAATTATTGAGCGTGTGTAAAAAGTCTTCGTAATAAAAAAATCCTCGCATCATGCGGGGATTTTTTATTTTGTTGTTTTGAGCTGTTCTAATTTTTAAATTTTATTCTTTTGCATTGTTATCTTGAAGACTAGATGGCTGATCAGTTGTGATTTACCTGCACGGCTTAAACCAACAACTCCCCCATCAACCATGTCATATAGCGTTCTTTATCCATAAAGTCTGGGGCGCTGCCTGTATCCAAGCAATAATATTGTTGATTAAATTCAATCACAATTTGTTCAGTCTGATGCCAATCTTCAACCAAACGAAAGTGCTGATTAAAGAAGTAACGGTTCTTGCCCCAATTATTTAAATTTTCGAGTTTCGGGTAGTTTTTATTTTCTAAGAATTGCAAATACAGTTGTTGAATATCATCAAAGACTTGAATGCTGTTCATATTGGACCTGCCTAGCTGAGCAATTAAATCAACAGGCACAGTTTAGGCAAGAGATTTGAACGGCAGATGACATTCTTTTGACAATTTGATGTAAGGATTTGCCAGACCTTACAACTTGCTTTCCAGTGCCCGCTGATGCTGCTGAGTGATCTCTTGCATTTGCGTATTGAGCTGCACCATCTCTTGATATACCGCATTAAATTCTTTCAAGGCTGCATCTTCATAGAACATGAAGGTATTGTTTTTGAGCTCCCATTTATTGTTTTTTAAAATTGCAAACAACACATACGCCTTACCCAAATTTTTCTTTTCCAATTCAAATAATGCGTGTCCTTGGTCATTATGGCGGCTTTCTAGCAAAGATTCTGCTAAATGACGGCGCAAATTATGATTGATTTCAAGATTCTCAATCTGCTCCAAAGCCATCGCTTCATGCTGTTCTAAATGTTCCTGATACAGCTCTACCATGGCACGTACTTGCACCAACATGGCTTCGGTATCGGCATAGTCTTGTTTTTTATCTGCAGCAAGTCGTTGAGGATCTAAAAACTGATCCCAATTCAAGGCTTTTAATTCACGTAAATAGCTATTGCGCGCTTCGGCACTTTGCACCATGTGACTCAAGACAAAACTCGCCATAATTTGATAGTCGCCATCTAAACGATTATCTTTTAAGTCAATTTGAATCGGCTTAGACCAATCCTGTGCCTGTACAAAAATTTGTTCGGCTTTTTCATAAATCACATTTTGATAAGCATGCAATTGAGTGACTTGTTTTTGCTGCTGTTGATATTGATAAAACATCCCGCCAAAAATCAGCAGCGTTGCACATCCTATAATTAGCACTATACGTCGCATGCGTGCCCTCTTATTTTTTAGTATTTGCAATATCTTAGCGTGAAGCCTGTCACATTTGTATAGCATTTTATGCTTATTTTCTAATGCAGCCATTAGAATATAGTGAAATAAATCAATTCATTTATACCTTTATATGATTCTGTATCCATGACGCTATTTGACCAGATGCTCAAAAATAAGTTTAGCATCGCTTTATGCTTTAAATTTTATGTAACATCCCCATCTTAGTAAAAAACAGAATTTGAGATTGTTCATGCGCGTTGATATTTGGTCAGATATTGTTTGCCCGTTTTGCTATATCGGCAAAAAACGTTTAGAGGCTGCTGCTGAAGAAGCAGGTGTAGAATTAGAAGTGCATTGGCACAGTTTTGAACTCGATCCAGATGCGCCACCGCGTCAGGAAGTGTCCAATTCAGAGCGTTTGGCACAAAAATATGGGCGCAGCCTTGCCGAAGTAGAAGACATGCAGCGTAATATTGCCGAAATGGCAAAAGCTGAAGGCATTGACTTTCAATGGGAAAATGCCAATTCAGGCAATACCTTTAATGCCCATCGTTTGGTGCATTTGGCGCAAAGTAAAGGCTTGGGCAGCGAAGCCAAAGAAGCTTTTTTCTATAGCTATATGACTCAAGGTTTGGCAATTGGCGAGCGTGAAACACTAGAAGATGTTGCATCACGTATTGGGCTGAACCCTGTAGAAGTGGATGATGTTTTGGATTCTGACGAATATGCCGACTTTGTAAAATTTGACCAAGAAGTTGCACGTGAACAATTAAACGTCACTGGCGTACCGTTCTTCGTATTTGATCAGCGTATTGCTTTAGCAGGTGCGCAGCCACGTGAAGTCTTTGTGCAAGTTCTGCAAAAAGCCCTTGAAACAGCAAGCGAGCTAGAGCTTGAAGATGCAGCAAGCTGCGATGCAGAACAATGCGATGTGTCTGAACCCAAAGCTTAAGATTGAAATACAGACAAGGCTGAATAGTGTTCTTCCGGCTGATTAGACGCACAAAAAAATCCCATTGCGGGATTTTTTGTGCTTTTAAAATGGGTCAAAGTTCCAGCTTTGCCCCGCAACCATGCTTCGGTTAGTTGTCATCTTACTATGCTTCGTTAATGAAGCGAGGTGTTATTCAACCAAGAAGCTGATTTTTAAATTGACCCGATACTCCGTGATTTGATTGTCTTTAACCACCACTTTTTGTTCGTTAATCCACGCCCCTTGGACATTTTTAATTGTTTCTGTCACTTTAGCGATTCCAGTCTGAATCGCGTCTTCAAAACTTTTTGTACTGCTTGAATTAACTTCAACTACTTTTGCAATTGCCATGATTTTCTCACTGGCCTTTATCGTTATTGGAATTCCATCATAGATTAAACTCCATCATAGATTAAAAAAACCGCATTTTTAGACTGTTTAACCAATCACAGCCAAAACATTACATGATTTCACACTGTCAAAAACTGTCACCATTCACCCGCATTTCAGACTTATCTAAATACAAATTTTGCAGACATCTCAACCATTTAAGCCTACACAAAAAACTAGAGCTAAAACTCTAATATATTGTTTTATATTGCTATTTTTAAAATAATTGCCGAAATGATCATTTTGTAAATTTTAAACTTTGTTATGATTCATGTGAATTTTTTATTTCGTTTGATCTCCCTACGATGTCTATTCTTCTGCCTAGACATTAACACTTTGGATGGATATTCCCATGAATATGTTTAAATCTGTTTTGATGGTTTCACTTTTAGCAATTGCTGCAAATGTATCTGCTCAAATTGTGCATGTACCTGATTTTCCAACTCAAAAAGTGAATACAGAATCGGCTGCATCTGAAGCTGTTGTAAATGAACCAACTTCGCAAAAGGCAGCTTAAGTTACGCGTTTTATCCACTAATTTTAGCTGTATTAATCTCTCCCATTTCTCTCCCCAAACAGCAGTCTAAAGCAGGCTGCTGTTTGTTTTTCTAATGCTAAATTTGCTTTAAATCGTCCATGCAACATCTAAAAACTGTGTTCTACCCAATTGCTAATACTTTTTTGGCACTGCGATTTAAATTTTTTTGATTATTTTTCATATAAAAAGCGCATTTTTTGTCAATAATGTCTAAAAAAGCACAAAAGCTGACAATTTTTAGCATGTATTTTTTAATTAAATCCATATAATTAAAGTGATTTTTTTTCATTGCTATAGCAGATGCCTATGCAACAACTTCAAGCACTTATACAAAGAAAAATTCCACCTCAAGCGATTGAGGTCAACCATTTAATAGAATTAGCCAAACACTATCCTCAACCACAATCGGCAGAATATAAATTGATTGAATTGGCTCTGAATATTGTCTTGGCAGATTATTTGGAAAAAGCACAACAACATATTTAAGTATGCATCAATGAATACACTAGAAAAATCACTGTTGATTAAAGAATTACACGACTTGATTGATGCTTTAACGCATAAAAGACTCAGTCTGTATGAAACAGCCAAAGCCAAAGCACGCATTAAAGAAATTTTTATGCTGTACGATGAACCGATTTTTCAAAAACAGTTGCTCACATTTAAAGCCGCACAAAATCCAATTCAAACTGCGGTAACTTTTGCAGAACAAAGTTTATATGCACAATCTTTTCGTGGTGTATTTACACAACTTGAAGCACTTGAAACAGCACTTTATCAACAACCTGAAGCAGGCTGGGCGATCTTGTATCAACCGAGAGCAGGTTGGCAAATTTGGTTAATTCCTGCTGCAGACCGCACTGCTTTACTAAGTGAATTTCAAGATTTAGAGCAGGTCTATCGCTGGATGTTGGAACAGCAGCAACAGTATCACTGTCTTCAAACCGATGCAGAACTCAAGCAATCTGCTGTGCTAGAAGCTGCTCAAACTGTAACGATAGAAGCAGCACAAACTCAACCAATTTTTGCCACTGTAGACCCAGAAGAAAATAAAGCTGCAGATCCGCCAATTCAATTTGACTTTATTACAGACCACATCGCTACAGAAGAAGTTGCCTCGTCTGATACTCAAGTTTTGGACGTGGCTAAAGATGAACTTACAATTGAACCGACAGCAGACCAAACGATCATTTCCAATGCAACATTGGATATAACTCAGCCTGATGCAACGACAATAGATACTGCCCAGATGACGGCCGGCACGCAAAAACCAAGCGTCAACCCAGCTTATAATCTATTGTTAAGCCAATATAGTTGCCCCATTTCTGCGCTCAATCTTAGCCAAAATGAGTCAGCACAGTTGTATCGGGTCTTTTTGCCTGAAGCGCCAGAAGTCACGCAATATGCCGATGTATTGGTGCATTTGTCTGATCCCGAAGAAGATCAGCAACAGGTGTTGGCGCGTGCGGTATATTTGGCAGAACAAACCAATACGCAAGGACGCTTTATTAAATATGTGGTACTGCTTGGCGCATTAGATCAAATGCAAGCGATTCGTTTGACTCAAAACTTTTGCCAACAGTTTGAACATGAAATTGCAGCAATACGTGAAATTTCTTGGGAAAAATTACAAGAACATTTATTTGATTTCGATCAGCTTTTTCAATGCTATAGTCATGATGCTCAAATCGTGTGGCAGCAAGAGCATTATTTTCCTTTCATTCCGATACAGCACATTCAAACTACTAAGTTTATTCAGTTTGAAGAAAGTGAAGCACAGAGTCATACCCCTTTGATTTTACTGAAAGAACGACAAAAAATTCGTGTGATTCATGGTCAAAAGCGCTTACAACTGTCCCGTACTGAACAAGCTATACCGCACATTTTATTAGATCGACAACAAGGTATTAGTTGGCAAATGATTCAAAAAGTCATCTCCCAATTACAGCAACCGATTGATGCTTTGCAGTTATGCCAAGCACTTCAAATGTATCAAGAAAAAGAGGTTTCTGCCTAAAAACTGCCGTTTATATTATGATTTTGTAGCCAAGTCTTGCTTTTATCTCATAGATTTTCAACACTAACAAAAATGGCTTAAAGATCAGTAAATAATGTCAAGAATAAAGCACACATCGCCTTTTATATTAAGCTGTCTCTTAAGTGGGGTCGCAGGCATCACTTTTGCACAAGAATCAACTCAAGCAGTGGATCAAGCCCATACGTCACTGCCACCTTATGAATTGCCTGTCGCTCCGCCAAGTGCAGTAGATAAAAGCAGTTTTTATTACACGA
Organism: Acinetobacter seohaensis; assembly: GCF_056431365.1. NCBI lineage: Bacteria > Pseudomonadati > Pseudomonadota > Gammaproteobacteria > Moraxellales > Moraxellaceae > Acinetobacter > Acinetobacter seohaensis. The sequence continues at coordinate 22,699 of NZ_JBWKMK010000051.1, read as the reverse complement.
TTCCACGTTGGATTGATGCTACACCGACGGTGTTACCCGAACAATCCAATGAACCCATTGTACCTGCCACCGCAGAAACGGAACATTTAACTTGGTTCGATCAACGTCAAAAAAATATTCGCAACTGGGCAGATAAAACAGCACATAAACTGGATAACTGGTTTGGTGAACCAAGTCCTGAACAGCCTGCCTCAGCCACTTTGCGGGTTTTGGTCGATAGCAGTTGGGATAAGCATAATGAATATGAAGTCAAACCTCGTATTCGCGGGAAAATCAAACTGCCTACGCTTGAAAATAAACTCAGTGTGGTCTTTGGTGATGACTCGCTCGATAACGAATTGCAAAATAACGTCGCCATTACCAACGAAAACCCAGCGCATGATGCAGACAAAACTGTAGACAGCAAACGTAGCCGTGAAGACAACAGTTCTCTGGCATTACGTTGGTCGAACTTTGCCGAGCGTCTACCTTTTGAAACAGATGTCGATTTAGGGGTACGTTCTGGCGATGATATTTATCTGCGTTTAAAAGCCTCTAAAGACTGGACTTTGGAAAATGATTTCTCTTTTCATGCCGAACAAATTTATCGTTATGGCATCGACAGTGAAAATTATCTCAGAACCAACTTGGAGCTCACGCACGCACGCCCCAATCAGGCTTTCTTGTCCAATCAATTTAGCCTGACCTATGCCGATGAACAAGATGATGATTTGGTTTGGGACAACTACACCTTTAGACAACATCAATTCTTTGCAGGCAACCGCTTTAACTATGGCATTTATACAGGCGGTTATTATCACGATGATGACTTACGTTTAAATCGTTGGGGGCCATTTGTCTCTTGGCGTCAACCATTTTTACGTGAATGGTTCTTTATTCAGGGCGATGTCAATTATTTAAATGATGATCGCGCAGATCGTAATCATTATCTCGGTGCTTTAGTGCGTTTAGAAGCCATTTTCTAAACAGGTAACATCTACAATCAAGCCAAATTAAAAAACCAAGTCTTGCGAACAGGACTTGGTTTTTTTGCAAGATGATCTTGCAAGATGACGATGCATTATTTGTACAACGCATCATCGATCATGTTCATGCGAAAGCAGACTTACTTTAACAGTAAGCTATTAATACGTTTCACATATTCCGCTGGGTCTTCAGGCAAGCCACCTTCAGCAATCACAGCTTGATCAAAAATCACATGCGCCAAATCATCAAATTGATTAGAGTCCTGTAATTTTTTCACCAAAGGATGCTCTGGGTTGATTTCCAAAATTGGCTTCATATCAGGTACAGCTTGCCCTGCATCCTTCAACATACGAATCAATTGTGGTGACAGTTCACCTTCACCTGTTACCAAACAAGCAGGGGAATCAACCAAACGTGTAGTCACACGCACTTCTTTGGTTTTACCGCTTAAAGATGCAGACAATTGCTCAACCACAGGTTTAAATTGTTCTGCAGCCGCGTCTAAAGCTTTCTTCTCTTCAGCATCTTGTAGATCGCCTAAATCAACCGCACCTTTAGATACGTTTTGCATTGGCGTGCCATCAAACTCCTGCACAAAGTTCATCGCCCACTCGTCTACGCGTTCTGCCATCAACAACACTTCAATGCCTTTTTTCTTAAACAACTCCAACTGTGGAGAATGCTTTGCTGCGTTCAAGTTGTCTGCCGTAACGTAGTAAATGGCTTTCTGACCTTCTTTCATTCGCGCTTTATAGTCCGCCAATGAGGTACTGATGTCATCATTACTTGAAGTAGCGTAGCGTAATAATTTCAGGATACGTTCACGGTTGCCAAAGTCTTCGCCTAAGCCTTCTTTTAAAACTGAACCAAATTCTTGATAGAATTGCTTAAATTTTTCTTGGTCTTTTTCATCTTCAGACTTGGCTAAATTGTCCAACATGGTCAACACACGACGGGTATTGCCTTCGCGGATGGTTTTCACATCACGGCTTTCTTGCAATAACTCACGGCTCACGTTCAATGGCAAATCGGCGCTGTCCACCACACCTTGTACAAAACGTAGATAGTTCGGGATCAGGTTGTCTGCCTCATCCATAATAAATACGCGCTTCACATACAATTTAATCCCCGCTTTGGCTTCACGAGTAAAAATGTTGTGCGGTGCTTTACTTGGCACATACAACAACTGAGTGTATTCAGTACTGCCTTCAACACGGTTATGCGCCCATGCCAATGGTGCGTCAAAATCGTGGCTGAGGTTTTTATAAAACTCAATGTACTGTTCTGCACTAATTTCGTTTTTATTGCGCGTCCACAACGCACTGGCCGAGTTAATTGCTTCCCACTCATCAGTTTTCACATACTGACCTGCTTTCGGTGTTTCACCTTCAGCTGCTTCTTCTTGCTGCCATACTTCTTTCTGCATTTGAATTGGCAAACTGATGTGATCAGAGTATTTATTGATGATCTGCTTAACTTTGTAGCTTTCTAAATAATCCAGCGCATCTTCACGCAAGTGCAGAATAATATCGGTACCCCGTTCTGCTTTGTGAATTTGCTCGACATCAAACTCGCCAGTACCCGCACTGCTCCAACGCACGGCTTCATCTGCAGCCAATCCTGCACGGCGTGATTCCACAGTAATTTTATCTGCCACGATAAAACCTGAATAGAAACCCACACCAAATTGACCAATCAATTGCGCATCGGCTTTTTGATCGCCCGTCAATTTTGACATAAAGTCTTTGGTGCCCGATTTGGCAATGGTACCCAAATGCTCAATCGCATCCTGCTGACTTAAACCAATGCCATTGTCTGAAATGGTCAGGGTTTTCTTGTCTTGATCTAAGCGGATACGCACACGTAAATCTGGATCATTTTCATAATATTCAGGATGGTTGATGCCTTCAAAACGTAATTTGTCGCAGGCATCCGATGCGTTAGAAATCAGTTCACGCAAGAAAATTTCAGGGTTGGAATAAAGAGAATGGGTCACCAAATGTAATAACTGCGCCACTTCGGCTTGGAAACTGTGTTTTTGGCTGTGCTCGCTCATTCATCACTCCTTAAATTCATAAACATGGTTATTGTTGGATGTGTTTATGAATTGGAGTGATTGCCTAATTTTTCAAGCCTAAACCCAGAAAAATTTAAAAAGGTGCACGTTGATAGACCTGATTTAAATGATCCTCTAATTTCTGCTGACGCAAATTATACACTTGGGTTAAACAATCGACGGAAGCGCCACAACGATCACGCAATTCTAACCAACGAAATTGTTCATCACGAATTTGTGAACGCGTCCCCATAGCGACCAAACGGCTAACAATACGATAGGTGGTTGCCATTTTCACATCGGCATCATTGACCGCACGATGTTCACAAATGGCATGTTCTGTTGGTGTTCTAGCTTTCTCACAAGAAAAACTCGCCGCATGCCCCGCGACACTCAGCATTAAACCAACACATATAGGCCAACCGTATTTTATCAACATGAATTAATTCCTTCTTTATCGTTCTTTACTTTATCTTTCAGACTGTAAATGAACATGGCACATGCACTCAATTTTTTCATTCGATACATTTGTTATTTTTTGCGATAAAAAACCCCATCATAAAGATGGGGTTGCGCTGATTTTTATTATTATAAAGAGCTACTTTTTATAATTAAAATTTGTAGCTATAACCGATGGTGTACACCATTGGGTCGATGTCTAAATCGAATTTAATAGGTGTTCCTTCAACACTTACTTCTGGACTAAGCTGTGCATAGCGAGCATCAAAGAATACGCCCCAGTTTTTAGCATCCGCTGGCTGGAAGTTAAAACCGATTTGACCTGCAAAACCAAAATCTTCTTTAACTTTTACTTTCAAGGCAGCTAAATCACCTGATGTTTTTTCATCCCATGCTACAAATGCAGTACCACCGACACCAATGTATGGCGTGAAACGGGTTGAATTTTTAAAGTGATATTTAGCCGTTAACGTTGGCGGTAAATGCTTAATTTTAACAGCATTCTCGCCCTCGTAAGCTACATCATGGCTGATTGGTGTCGCCAACAATAATTCTGCAGAGATATTGTCATTAAAGAAATATTCTACAGATGGTGTAAATGCATATTCATGGTCAGCTTCAAAATGGCCAACGTTTGGTACTGTAGTATCTTGAGTTGGAGAAATTACAGAACCACCAACTTTAACTTGCCATTGACCTGCCATAGCAGAAGCAGACATTCCCATTAATGCAATTAGAGCAACATGCTTTAACATTTCAAAACCACCTTTAGAATAAAAATCTTAACGCTTAATTAATATTAAACACGACCACTATTAATATGCAACACATATTAAACATAATATTTTAATTATTTTATAAACTATTCATTATTATATAAATTTATTTTAAATAGACCAAATTACTTGGTTTTAAAACCCGAGTTAATTAATAAAGTTTATATTATTATTTCCCGACTATATTACTCAATTTTACTTAAAAAATATATTAAAAGGTTTATTTGAAATACATCTTATATTTATTTAAAAATTAAAACAAATTTATTTTAAATTGATTAATTCACTCAGGTTTTATATTTTTAAATCACAGGAAATTAATAAAAATTATTAAAATTAAATAAAGAGAATTAAAATCACCTTCATTCTAATATATGAAGCTGAAAACAATGAAAACAGACTATTTTGTTTAGAGATTTAAAATCGTGTATTGAGATGCAATCGGCAGATGTGAGGATGAAATTGAAGTATATTTTTTTGTTGTTTTAACACTGTGCTGCAACGTGCCCAGCCTATTCTGAACACGTGCGCTTACGCATTTTGGTGATGATTTACAGCACCATCGCTGCAATCCAACCAAAAATGATCAATGGGATATTAAAGTGAATAAAAGTCGGTACCACACTGTCCTTCATGTGGTCGTGTTGCCCATCCATATTTAAGCCGGAAGTTGGCCCTAATGTTGAATCCGATGCTGGAGAACCCGCATCTCCTAAGGCTGCTGCTGTACCAATAATTGCAATGGTCGCGGCAGGACTAAAACCGAACTGCAGACATAAAGGCACATAAATAATTGCTAAAATAGGTACGGTAGAGAAAGACGAGCCAATCCCCAAGGTGATTAACAAACCAATCAGCAACATTAAAAATGCTGCTAAGCCTTTGCTGTCACCGATCCACTGTACCGAAGCTTCCACCAATGCAGGTACTTGATTGGTGGCTTCAATCACTGCTGCGAAACCTTGTGCAGCAATCATAATAAAGCCGATGAGTGCCATCATCCGCATACCGGTAATAATCACATCATCCGCTTCTTTCCATTTGAAAATTCCTGCACAGCTTAAAATGGCAACACCCACCAAACCTGCCAGAATCATCGAATCTGAATACAATTGCACTGCTAAGGTTGCAATAATCGCAAACACTGCCATCCACAGCGTAAATTTAGCAATTTGTGGTGCTTGTAAGCTTGCCCCTGTTGTGTCTGCATTGAGTTCACTCGAAATGCTTTGAGTACGTTCTAGCTGCACATCTAGATAGTGTCGTGGGTTGCGATAACTTACAAATAACGCGATCAATAGCCCAATAAACATCCCAAACACAGGAATAAACATGGCAGCAGGAATATCTTCATTTTGAATGGCAAAACCATACGGAGCACCAAAGGTGTTGATATTGTGCGCCAAAATATCATTCAGAAAGATTGCACCGAAACCCACAGGAACAAACATATAGGTGGCAACCAAACCAAAAGTCAGCAAACAAACCACTGCACGACGGTCTAGGTTTAAATGATTGAAAACACTTAATAAAGGTGGAATCAATACAGGAATAAATGCAATATGTACAGGGATTAAGTTTTGTGAGAAGACCGCTGCCAAAGCCACAGTAAAATAAATCAGATATTTAACGCGGTTCTGTACCTTAGTATTACTGCTACCTGTTAAAGTGCGAATCAGTTTGTAGGCCAATAAGTCAGGCAAACCTGAACGTGCCAAAGCCAAAGCAAATGCACCTAAAATACCGTAAGCAAGGGCAATTTTTGCACCACCACCTAAGCCATTATTAAACGCATCTAAAGTGCCTTGTAAGCCTAAACCAGCCAGTAAACCACCTGAAACTGCACCAATAACCAAGGCAAAAACCACAGGCACACGAGCCAACGACAATCCGAACATGATTGCAATGGCAGCAAGAATTGCGAACATAAGAGATGAAAATTCAAAAAAGAAGCTATTTTATCAGAGATTATGCAGATTGGAGTTGACCAAACATTCAACTCCGACAAATGAATCTAAGTATGATCAAGCAAAAATCACTGATTTTCATGCTTATAAGCAAAGTCACGGATAGCTGTAGCAACAGCTTGTGGCTGACTAAGAATTGCCCAATGATTGGCAGCCAACTCCACACGTTGAAAATCATCTACCCAATGCGACATTTCATCAATCAATTCAGCACCCACAAATTGATCATATTTCAAGACAATAGCTTGCACAGGACAAATTGCATAACGTTGACGCGGCTTTAATAAACGTGGGATAAAATTGGCACGATATAAATTGACGCCATAGCGCCCATCTTTGCGGATATTAGGATTGATCGCAATATCTTGATCGCGTTCTAAGCGCATCACTACCTGACGCCATTGTTCAGGTTGAAAGAACTGCCAAACTGTAGGCGCAAGTGCAGGAAGTTGAAAGGCAGCAATATACCAAGATTTACGCATTTGTTTGAAAAATTTAATTTTATTTTCAGAAAACTGCTTACGCATCCAGAACGCTGCATGATCCAAACATGGGCCTGAAATACTGCTGTACGATAAAATTCGTCCCTTTAATTCTGGATCCGTCACTGCTTCCCAAGACTGAATTGAACCCCAGTCATGAGCTGCCAAGTGAAATGCACGCTGCCCCAAAACGGCATTAGCAACAGCCATTAAATCTGCAGCCAATTGAGCCAAGCTATAGGCACGAATGGATTTAGGAATGGAGGATTGTCCCGCACCGCGCACATCATAACTCACCACATAAAAATCTTGCACCAACACGGCAATCACCCGTTCCCAGACTTCTTGGTTATCTGGATAGCCATGCACCAAAATCAGTGCAGGTGCTTTTTTTTCGCCCCAAGTTTTGACATAGAGCTGTTGTCGATCAGAGGTTTCAATCCATTGCGTTTGCGCTTGCATAAACATCCTGTTGGTTTTTATTGACACGATTGCTGTTGAGAATAACAAAATATGCCATAGGTTTGCTTAAATTTCATACTAATATAAAAGACAATCTGCTCTAGGCTCTATGAAATATCACATGAATCTCATCAAAAAATTACAGCAACTTCCTATCGTTTCTAAATACTTTTTAAATCGGTACCCACCCTATCGGGGTGCAGGCATTGAAATCGATCAAATCGATTTAGCCAACCACCATGTCCGTGTCAAAATGCCACTGACCCGCAAAAATCAAAACATTGTCGGGGTGCATTTTGGCGGCAGTCTCTATTCCATGGTCGATCCCTTTTATATGTTAATTCTGATGCATCACTTGGGTTCAACATATATTGTTTGGGATAAAGCGGCAACGATTCATTTCCTCGCCCCAGGACGCAGTACGGTGTATGCCGATATTCGCCTGAGTGCCGCTGAAGTCGAGGAAATCAAACAGATCGCAGAAGACTATGCTCCTCTGACACGTCAATATACGCTCAATATTATCGATGAATCAGGTGTACGAATTGCAGAAGTGCATAAAACGTTATATATCCGACGTAAAAAGCCCAAAGCCGTAGCAACGTAATTTTTAGCTCACATAAAAACGCAGAATCTAATGATTCTGCGTTGTTGGTAATATTATTTTAATCAAAAGACAAAAAGATCAATGTCACCGACAAACTTCTCTACTCTTTTTGAGCAGGTATGAATTAATTAACGTATTACTGTTGATACATCAGTGGATCATAAAAATTATAAACATTGATAGTATTTAAAATTAAAGGATCATTAAAATGAAAAAAAATCTTGTGCCAATCTTTTCCCTACTTTGTTTCTATTCATCGACATCCCTCCATGCTTTGGTGCCGAATACATTTACCAAAGTCCAGACTTTGAAAAATGTGGCTTATGGATCTCATCCTCAACAAGTGATGGATGTCTATTTCCCTGCCAAAGTACTCACAGATCAAACACCAGCCCCGCTCATGATGATGGTCCATGGCGGTGCTTGGAAAATGGGTGATAAAAATCATGCTGCTGTGGTCAAAAATAAGCTGAGTTACTGGACCAAGCAAAACTGGATTTTTGTGTCTATCAACTATAGATTAGTTCCGGATGTGACCGTACAGCAGCAAACTCAGGATATCGCCCAAGCGCTTATTTATATCCAAAATCAGGCACCGCATTGGCATGCTGACTCAAAACGCTTGGTGCTGATGGGACATTCTGCGGGCGCACACCTGGTAAGTCTATTAACCGTTCGCCCCCATTGGCTGGCACCCCAGCCACAGCCTTGGCGTGCTACAGTTGCTTTAGATAGCGCGGCTTATGATATAGAAAAGATAATGCAAACACGTCATGCACGTTTTTATGATCAAGCCTTTGGTGATCAACCTTCCAACTGGAAAGCCCTTTCTCCGATAGCTCAGCTACATCAAGCTTTACCTGCATTTCTCGCGGTGTGCTCAACCATCCGTGCAGATCAACCCTGTACTCAAGCTCGACAATTTATTCAACAAGCACAGAAATTCGGAACTCAAACCCAGTTATTGCCTGTCCGACTTTCACATGCTGAAATCAACAAGTCATTGGGACAAAATAATGCTTATACTCAAGCAGTCAATCAATTTATCCAAACGCATTAATTTTTCAGCTAGCGCATAAAAAACGCAGAATCATAAGACTCTGCGTTGGATGTACTGAAATATAAATACTTCAGTAGGATGGCATGGCTGTTCGTATTCAGATTAACGCTTTTGCTCGATGGCTGCACCAGCACCACCACCAACAGCACCACCGATTGCAGCGCCTGCATTACCACCTATCACTTCTTTACCTAAAATTGAACCAATCGCACCGCCAATTCCACTATAGGTTGCGTTACGGTTAGAACCATCTTGGGTTTTACTTCCAACTGCTGCACCTGCACCTGCGCCTGCTGCTGCACCAACACTACCACCTACGCTGTTACCCGCTGCGCCACCAACGGCACCGCCTAATGCTGCAGCACCAATACGTTGGTCATTAGAACTCATGCTTTCACAACCCGCCATAAGCATGGTCGATACTGTGGCAATTGCCAATACACTCAATACTTTTTTCATGGTGATCACTCCCCCTCGGTCTATTCGCTCTCAGCTTAGTGCATATTGCGGTAACAACTTTGAAAAAACTGTTACCAAGCACAGCAAGATGAAGGTATTTCTGTAAAATGCTTAAGGCATCATAAAGGATTCTGTACCCTCTTCTTCAAGTACCACCACATCACGTGTGGTTTTACCATCTTCAGTAAACACAGCATGAGAAACTGTTTCTTTGCTTTCAGGCGTTTTGACCCGATCCAGTTTTAATGTGCGATGAATTGGCGCCTGCCCCTGCTTATATTCCATGCCTTCTGCATCAATCGTTTTCACTTCAGAAATGACTTTACCATCCTGCTTTAGGGTTTTATTCAACTCAATTTTTGAGGTTGGTACAATCACCCCACCTTTTTGAATCACAGGAATACCCAATTGTTTCTCTGAAAACTGTGCTTGATCATCATCAAAAACAACTTCCTTTGCCACAATATCTTTACCCTGATTGCTCACTTCAAAAATCGTGGCTTCTACATGGCGTATAGGCTTTTCACCTGTCACTGTACGAATCACTTCAGTTTTTAGAATAGGCACAATGGCTTTGTCTTTCACCACAATGCTGTTTGGCATTGGTGCAGCCGAAACAGACACACTCAGTAGCATTGTCGATAAACACAGTGTCAGTCCTCTAAATTGCATAAGCTATCCCCTTAGTTTTCTTGATATTTTTAAATTGTTCTTAATTCACTATATGCAATATTGCGGCTTTATTAAAGCAAAATATGCAACTAAAACGTTGGCAAAAAAAAGACGCCTCGAAAGGCGTCTTTAAATGATGCTTTAAAACGAATTAGAGATCGTTAAATTCATCGCTAAATGCTTGGCTTAATGCTTGATCTACATCAGAGAAATCATTCACTAATGCCAATTCAGCAGCTTCAGCTTCTTGACGACGACGCTCTAAGTGGTAAGCAAGACCCGTACCTGCTGGGATCAAACGACCCACAACAACGTTCTCTTTCAAGCCACGTAAATCATCTTCTTTACCTGTTACAGCCGCTTCAGTTAACACACGTGTAGTTTCCTGGAACGATGCAGCAGAAATGAACGAGTCTGTTGAAAGCGATGCTTTGGTGATACCCATCAATTGACGTTCAAACTTCGCTGGGAACTTGTTTTGTGCAAGTACAGCTTGGTTTTCTTGTACCACGCGAATGTAATCCACTTGTTCGCCTTTGATGAAGCTCGTATCGCCACCATCGGTGATTTCAACTTTACGCAACATTTGACGCACGATGACTTCAATGTGCTTATCGTTAATTTTTACACCTTGTAAGCGGTAAACGTCTTGAACTTCGTTCACGATGTAGTTGGTTAATGCCACTTCACCTTTCAAGCGTAAGATGTCATGTGGGTTTTGTGGACCATCAGAAATGGTTTCACCACGGTTCACATGCTCACCTTCAAACACGTTGATGTTACGCCATTTTGGAATCAACTCTTCGTAAATCTCAGAGCCATCATCTGGTGTAATCACTAAACGGTTCTTACCTTTGGTTTCTTTACCAAAGCTCACGATACCTGACACTTCTGCAAGAATCGCATGCTCTTTTGGTTTACGTGCTTCAAATAAGTCTGCAACGCGTGGTAAACCACCGGTAATATCACGAGTACGTGAAGATTCTTGTGGTACACGACCAATAACGTCACCCACACCGATATTTTCGCCATCACGGACAGAAAGAATCGTGTTCTGTGGCAAGAAGTAGAACTGTTCGCCACCATCCACAGTGTCTAATACCACAGCAGGACGTAAGTCTTTACCTGACGCAGGACGTGAAGTCACTGGCAAGATTTCAACTGTGGTCATACCTGTTGCATCATCAGTTTTCGAGGTTGCAGTCACGCCATCAGCAATTTGGCTGAAACGGATTTTACCCGCAACTTCGGTCACAAGTGGATGCGTGTGTGGATCCCAAGTCGCCACAATACCGCCAGCTTCTACCGCTTCGCCATCTTTGAGCAAGATTGACGCACCGTATGGCAGTTTATAACGCTCACGCTCACGACCTAACTCATCGGCAATACCAATTTCACCTGAACGTGAAACAGATACCAAGTGACCTTTAGCGTGTTGTACAGTTTTCACGTTATGGAAACGTACTGAACCTTTGTTACGCACTTGTACGCTATTGGCTGCAGAAGTTCGGCTTGCCGCACCACCCACGTGGAATGTACGCATGGTTAACTGTGTACCTGGCTCACCAATCGATTGAGCAGCCATTACACCCACAGATTCACCTGGATTCACCAAGTGACCACGTGCTAGGTCACGACCATAACACTTCGCACATACACCAAAGGTCGATTCACAAGATACCACTGAACGTACTTTTACTTCATCGACACCTTGCTCTTCTAAGAAGTTAGCAAGTTTTTCATCAATGAGTGTGTTACGTGGCAGAATAACTTCGTCTGAACCCGCTTTCTTCACATCTTCTGCAGTTACACGACCTAATACACGCGTACCAAGGTTTTCAATGACATCACCACCTTGAATGAATGGTGTCATCACTAAACCGCCATAAGTACCGCAATCTGGCTCAGTAATTACCAAGTCTTGTGCAACGTCAACCAAACGACGTGTCAAGTAACCTGAGTTCGCTGTTTTCAATGCGGTATCGGCCAAACCTTTACGCGCACCGTGAGTTGAAATGAAGTACTGAAGTACCGTCAAACCTTCACGGAAGTTCGCTTTAATTGGCGTTTCAATGATCGAACCATCTGGTTTCGCCATCAAACCACGCATACCCGCCAACTGACGAATCTGTGCCGCACTACCACGCGCACCTGAATCCGACATCATGTAGATCGAGTTGAATGATTTTTGCTTCTCGTCTTCACCCTGTTTGTTTTTCACAGTTGTGAATGACAAGTTGTCCATCATCGCTTTAGCAACTTGGTCGTTGGTACGTGCCCAAATATCGACCACTTTGTTATAACGCTCACCCGCAGTTACGAAGCCTTGCTCGAACTGTTGTTCAATTTCACGAACTTCAGTTTCTGCTTTTTCAATAATTGCTTGTTTTTGTGGTGGAATGACCATGTCTTCCATACCCACAGAAACACCTGAACGTGTCGCTTGACGGAAGCCCAAGTACATCAATTGGTCTGCAAAAATAACCGTGTCTTTTAGACCTAATTTACGGTAGCAAGAGTTGATTAACTTTGAGATGTTCTTTTTGTTCATCTCTAGGTTAATTTGCTCGAAGCTTAAACCTTCAGGCACAACTTCCCAAAGCAAGCAGCGACCTGGTGTCGTATCTACAACAATAGTTTGTTGCTCACGCTCACCATTTTCATTGATTACGGTTTGGTGTACACGTGCTTTTACGCGAGCGTGTAAGTCAACTTGACCCGTTGCAAGTGCACGGTTTACTTCGTGCGTATCTGCAAACACCATGCCTTCACCTTTGGCATTGATTGCATCACGCGTGATGTAATACAAGCCCAAGACAACGTCCTGAGATGGTACGATAATTGGTTCACCGTTCGCAGGAGACAAGATGTTGTTGGTCGACATCATTAACGCACGCGCTTCTAATTGCGCTTCAAGTGTTAATGGTACGTGTACCGCCATTTGGTCACCGTCGAAGTCAGCGTTGAACGCAGCACAAACGAGTGGGTGTAAACGGATGGCTTTACCTTCAATCAGGATCGGTTCAAATGCTTGAAGACCTAAACGGTGAAGTGTAGGCGCACGGTTCAACATCACTGGGTGTTGACGAATTACAGATGCAAGTACATCCCAAACTTCTGGGGTTTCGCGCTCAACCATTTTCTTCGCAGCTTTAATGGTGGTTGCTTGACCTGAAGCTTGTAATTTTGCAAAGATGAATGGCTTGAACAGTTCAAGTGCCATTTTCTTCGGAAGACCACACTGGTGTAAACGTAGGTTTGGACCAACGGTAATCACTGAACGACCTGAATAGTCAACACGCTTACCAAGTAAGTTTTGACGGAAACGACCTTGCTTACCTTTGATCATATCTGCCAAAGATTTAAGCGGACGCTTGTTTGAACCTGTGATTGCACGACCACGACGACCGTTATCTAACAAGGCATCAACAGACTCTTGTAACATACGTTTTTCGTTACGTACGATGATGTCTGGCGCTGCAAGGTCAAGAAGACGCTTCAAACGGTTGTTACGGTTAATCACACGACGATAAAGATCGTTCAAGTCAGAAGTCGCAAAACGACCACCTTCAAGTGGAACCAACGGGCGAAGATCTGGTGGAAGTACAGGCAGTACATTCATCACCATCCATTCAGGCTTGTTGTTCGACTCTTTGAACGCTTCCATCAACTTCAAACGCTTAGAGGCTTTTTTCAGCTTAGTTTCTGAAGTTGTTTGTGGAATTTCTTCACGTAAACGAGCAATTTCAGCTTCAAGATCGATGTCTTTTAACAAGTCTTGAACTGCTTCAGCACCCATTTTCGCAGTGAATTCATCACCATGCTCTTCTAGAGCATTGAAGTATTCTTCGTCATTGAGAAGTTGATATTTCTCAAATGGCGTCATACCTGGGTCAGTAACCACATAAGATTCGAAATACAATACGCGCTCGATATCACGTAAAGTCATATCAAGTAATAAACCAATACGGCTTGGTAATGATTTCAAGAACCAAATGTGTGCAACTGGAGAAGCGAGTTCGATGTGACCCATACGCTCACGACGAACTTTTGCAGTCGTTACTTCAACGCCACATTTTTCACAAATGACGCCTTTGTATTTCATACGCTTGTATTTACCACACAAGCATTCGTAATCTTTTACTGGACCAAAAATTTTGGCACAGAATAAACCATCACGTTCAGGCTTAAACGTACGATAGTTAATGGTTTCTGGCTTTTTAACTTCACCGTGAGACCATGACTTAATCATTTCTGGTGACGCAAGACCAATACGGATGCGGTCAAACTCTACTGGAGCATGACCGTCTGAATCCGTCTTTTTGCGCATGATATCGAGCAAGTCTTTCAATTTTTTTCTCCGTGTGCTGGGAGGCTGTTTTCACATCCCAACTGGGTCACAAATATTGTTTTTTAACTGAGTTTTAATCCCCCTTAATCCCCCTTTTTCAAAGGGGGAAAAGTCCCTCTTTTATAAAGAGGGATTTAGGGAGATTTAATGGAGATGCTTAGTCACCATTTTTCAGTTCAATGTTGATACCTAAAGAACGGATCTCTTTGGTCAATACGTTAAACGATTCAGGCATACCTGGGTCCATATAATGGTTACCATCTACAATGTTCTTATAGATACGGGTACGACCTTCAACGTCATCCGACTTCACAGTGAGCATTTCTTGAAGCGTGTATGCAGCACCGTATGCTTCAAGTGCCCAGACTTCCATCTCACCGAAACGCTGACCACCGAATTGTGCCTTACCACCCAACGGCTGTTGCGTTACAAGTGAGTAAGAACCTGTAGAACGTGCGTGCATCTTGTCATCCACCAAGTGGTTGAGTTTGAGCATGTACATATAACCTACAGTCACTGGACGGTCAAATTTCTCGCCTGTACGACCATCGTACAACACGGTTTGACCAGAACGTGGTAATTCAGCCAGTTCAAGTAATTCTTTAATTTGACCTTCTTCTGCACCATCAAATACAGGAGTAGCCAACGGAACACCTGCACGTAAGTTGCCAGCCAATACCAAGATTTCATCATCAGTTAAGCTGTCAAGATCTTCTTGCTCGCCACCAACTTTGTTATAAATCTTGTCTAGGAACTCACGTAGTTCAGCAATTTCACGTTGTTGTTTGAGCATTTTATCAATTTGCTCACCCAAACCTTTGGCTGCCATACCCAAGTGTGTTTCAAGAATCTGACCCACGTTCATACGCGATGGTACGCCTAGTGGGTTCAATACGATATCTACTGGTACACCGTTAGCATCGTGCGGCATGTCTTCTACAGGCAAGATGTTTGATACAACACCTTTGTTACCGTGACGACCCGCCATCTTGTCACCCGGTTGGATGCGACGCTTAACAGCAAGATAAACTTTAACAACTTTCAACACGCCCGTAGTGAGTTCATCGCCTGTAGAAAGCTTACGTTTCTTCTCAGCGAATTTCTCATCAATTTCAAAGCTCTTCTCTTTCAAGAAAGTTTGAATTTGAGTTAAACGCTCAGCAATTGCTTCATCACTTGGTTGAATTTCAAGTAGATCAACTAACTCTAAACCAGACAACACATCTTCAGAAAGTTTGTCGCCACGTTTAGTTGTACCGCCACCGTTAGATTCTTGACCTTTTAATAAGCGGATAATACGTTCACGCGCTGCTTCTTCAAAGATTTTGTATTCTTCTTTCAAGTCTTTGCGGTATGCATCAAGTTGTGCTTTTTCAATCGCTTGTGCACGTTCGTCTTTTTCTAGACCATCACGGGTAAAGACTTGAACGTCAATCACAGTACCTTTAGTACCTGATGGAACGCGCAATGATGAATCTTTCACATCTGCTGCTTTTTCACCGAAGATTGCACGAAGCAATTTTTCTTCAGGCGTTAACTGAGTTTCACCCTTAGGCGTTACTTTACCAACAAGAATGTCGCCTGCAGTCACTTCAGCACCAATGTAAACGATACCAGACTCGTCTAGTTTAGACAGTGCAGCTTCGCCCACGTTTGGAATATCAGCTGTGATTTCTTCCGCACCCAATTTGGTATCACGTGCAACACATGACAATTCTTGAATGTGAATCGAAGTTAAACGGTCTTCTTGAAGTACACGCTCAGAAAGCAAGATCGAGTCTTCGTAGTTATAGCCATTCCAAGTCATGAACGCGACACGCATGTTCTGACCGAGTGCAAGCTCACCGCCATCTGTAGATGGACCGTCAGCCAATACATCACCACGACCTACTTTATCACCCATCTTCACCAAAACTTTTTGGTTAATACAAGTGTTTTGGTTTGAACGTGTGTATTTGATCAGGTTGTAGATATCTACACCTGCTTCACCCGCGATCATTTCTTCTTCGTTCACACGAATGACTACACGTGAAGCATCGACATATTCAATACGACCACCACGGTTTGCAATCACACATACACCTGAGTCATGTGCTACGTTCGCTTCCATCCCTGTACCAACAAGTGGTTTATCAGCGATAAGCGTCGGAACAGCCTGACGTTGCATGTTCGATCCCATCAAGGCACGGTTGGCGTCATCGTGCTCAAGGAATGGAATCAGTGATGCTGCTACAGATACAACCTGCTGTGCAGAAACGTCCATGTGCGTCACGCGCTCTGGCGGCATACGCACGAAGTCACCTTGGTGACGTACAGATACGAATTCTTCTGTTAAATTGCCATCTTGGTCTACGCTTGAGTCCGCTTGCGCAATGATCGTGCCCACTTCTTCAATTGCAGATAAATACTCAACCTCATCGGTTACACGACCATCAACCACTTTACGGTATGGCGTTTCCAAGAAGCCAAAATTATTACATTTTGCATAAACAGAAAGCGAGTTGATCAAACCAATGTTTGGACCTTCAGGCGTTTCAATTGGACACACACGACCATAGTGAGTTTGGTGTACGTCACGTACCTCAAAGCCTGCACGTTCACGTGTCAAACCACCTGGACCAAGCGCAGATACGCGACGCTTGTGGGTAATTTCAGACAACGGGTTGTTTTGGTCCATGAACTGAGACAATTGGCTTGAACCAAAGAATTCTTTGATTGCAGCAGCCACTGGCTTCGCATTGATTAAATCTTGCGGAGACAGGTTGTCTGTTTCAGCTTGTGACAAACGCTCTTTTACAGCACGCTCAACACGTACCAAACCAACACGGAATTGGTTTTCAGTCATCTCGCCCACTGAACGTACGCGACGGTTACCCAAGTGGTCGATATCGTCGACTTCACCTTTACCGTTACGGATTTCGATCAATGTTTTAAGTACATCGGTAATGTCTTCGTTAGACAAAATACCTTCAACTTCACGTGATTTCTGATCTGTACCCACTTCGTAAGGACGACCCAAACGACGGTTGAACTTCATACGACCTACTGGCGATAAATCATAACGCTCAGAAGAGAAGAACAAGTTATTGAACAGATTTTCAGCGGCTTCTTTCGTCGGTGGCTCACCTGGACGCATCACTTTGTAGATTTCTACCAAAGCATCTTCACGACCAACAGTTGTATCTGCACGTAAGGTGTCCGCAATGAACGAACCACGGTCGATGTCATTGGTGAATAGGATGTTAAATTGTTTAACACCACCTTCTGCAAGTTTCACCATGATTTCATGGCTTAACAAGGTGTTTGCAGCAATCACATCGCCATCTTTTAGCTGGATGTCTTCTGCAGTAATACGTTCGTACAAGTACTCATCAGGAACTGAAAGCTTCTCAAGACCAGCTGCTTCCATTTGACGTACGTGACGCGCATTAATGCGTTTACCTTGCTCAACAATCACTTTGCCGTCAGTATCAGTGATGTCAAATTGTGCCATTTCGCCACGTAAGCGTTCTGGGACAAGGTCAATTTGGTAGCTACCCATGTCTAAATAGACAGGTACTTTCTCAAAGAACAAGTCTAGGATTTGTTCATTGCTATAGCCCAATGCACGCAACACTACAGTCGCAAGCAATTTACGACGACGGTCAATACGCACATAAACGAGGTCTTTGGCATCGAATTCAAAGTCTAACCATGAGCCACGGTAAGGAATAATGCGTGCTGAATACAACACTTTACCGCTCGAGTGGGTCTTACCTTTATCGTGGTCAAAGAACACGCCTGGTGAACGGTGTAATTGAGAAACAATTACACGCTCAGTACCGTTAATCACAAAGGTACCGTTATCCGTCATCAATGGCATTTCTCCCATGTAGACTTCTTGCTCACGCACATCTTTGATTGATTTCGTTTCACGATCTTTAATGATCAAACGAATTTTTACGCGCATTGGTGCCGCATAAGTTGAGCCGCGAAGAATACACTCACGTACATCAAACTCAGGCTTACCAAGACTATACTCAACAAATTCTAAAGCAGCATTGCCAGAATAACTTTCTATAGGAAAAACTGAACGAAATGCGGCTTGGAGACCGATATCTTCGCGGCTTTTTGGAGTTTTGCCATCTTGAAGGAAAGTACGGTACGAGTCGACTTGAATCGAAAGCAAGTACGGTGCATCCATTACTTGGGGCAATTTACCAAAATTCTTACGGATCCGTTTCTTTTCGGTATATGAGTATGCCATCTGGAGTCCTCGGAAAGTAAACTAAACCCGCCTGCAGAACGGGTTTAGAAGGAATTACGCAGGCCGATATGGCCACCACTCTTTACAAATGCTGCAATTTTTAGTGGTATTAAAACGCTTAACAATATTTTTAAATGTGGAAAAATATTGGTAAGCGTTTGATTTTATTGATTTATATTGTTTTCGATGGTTTTCCCATCATTCAAACAAAAATCGAGCCGATAATTGTAACGCAAAAAGGCTGATGACCCAAGAGCCATCAGCCATTTTTTGGAGTCGATTATAAAAAAATCGACTCCCCTTAAGATTACTTAAGTGTAACTGTAGCACCAGCTTCTTCAAGTTTCTTCTTAAGCTCTTCACCTTCTTCTTTAGAAACAGCTTCTTTGATCACTGAAGGAGCGCCTTCAACGATGTCTTTAGCTTCTTTAAGACCAAGGCCAGTAGCTTCACGAACTGCTTTAATTACAGCAACTTTGTTCGCACCGAAAGAAGTCAACTCAACGTTGAATTCAGATTGCTCTTCTGCAGCAGCAGCGCCAGCGCCTGGAGCAGCAGCAACAGCAACAGCAGCAGCTGATACATTGAATTTCTCTTCAAAAGCAGAGATAAGTTCAACAAGTTCAAGAACAGTTTTTTCAGCAACTGCGTTTAAGATTTCTTCGTTAGTTAAAGCCATGAGAATAACTCCAAATGGAAATTGAATGGTGTGGAAATAAATTTAAGCTTATGCAGCTTCTGACTCGTTTTTCTCTTTGAGCGCAGTAATAAGGCGACCCAATTTCGAAATAGGAGCTTGAAGAACGTTTGCAAGCATAGTAAGCGCTTTTTCTTGGTTCGGAAGATTCGCAATTACGCTAACTTCAGCACCTTGATAAAGTTTGCCGTCAAATGCAGCAGCTTTAAGTTCAAATGCTTTATTCGTTTTAGCGAATTCTTCGAACAAGCGTGCAGCTGCACCCATGTCGTCTTCAGAAGTTGAGAAAGCTAAAATTGTTGGGCCAACAAGGTTGTCGTTCAAGATCGTGAATTGCGTATCTTGAAAAGCACGTTTAGCCAAAGTATTACGTACAACACGTGTAGTAACACCTAATTTACGCGCTTCAACACGTAGAGCCGTTAATTGCTCAACGCTCATACCTTGATAGTCAGCAACAACAGCAGAGAACGCTTTAGAAGCAACTTCGTTAACTTCTGCTACGATCTGTTTTTTGTCTTCGATAAGAAGAGCCATTGTAAAACCTCCTAACGGTGATTTATGTGCTTACGTGAAGCACACTCCCAATTCGTAAATTCATTGCTGAACTTACACGCGGAGGAGGAATAAATCACACCACCGCGTCTACCCAGGCTGGAAGATTAAGAAAGCAGCATAAAACTACTCTCGCCTGAGGTCTTTGACGCTGATAAATTCTCATTTACCAATTCAAAGTCCGCCTGAATGTCCCCCTCTCCTGCTAGGAGAGGGTTAGGGAGAGGTTTAACCCTCATCCCGACCTTCTCCCAGAGGGAGAAGGAGACTTTTCAGGACTTTAAAATTCTTTCTAAGTCAGACTTAGTTAGAAACGTTCTGTACATCAATAACAAGACCAGGACCCATAGTAGAGCTCAAAGTGATCTTTTTGATGTATACGCCTTTAGAAGTTGCAGGCTTTAACTTTTTCAAGTCAGCAACTAAGGTTTCAACGTTTGAACGAACTGCTTCAGCAGTAAAGCCAACTTGACCAATCGCAGCGTGGATAATACCCGCTTTGTCTACACGGTAACGCGCTTGACCTGCTTTTGCATTTTTAACTGCAGTCGCAACGTCAGGAGTTACAGTACCCACTTTAGGGTTTGGCATTAAGCCACGTGGACCAAGAATCGTACCCAACTTACCTACTACGCGCATTGCATCCGGAGCTGCAATCACAACGTCAAAGTCAAGGTTACCCGCTTGAATGCTTTCAGCTAAGTCGTCGAAACCAACTACGTCTGCGCCTTCAGCTTTAGCAGCTTCTGCAGCAGCACCTTGAGCGAAAACAGCTACACGTACAGTTTTACCAGTACCTGCAGGAAGTGTAGTCGCACCACGAACAACCTGATCAGATTTACGTGGGTCAACACCTAGGTTTACCGCAACATCCAAAGATTCTTTGAATTTAGCAGCAGGAAGGTTGTTTAGAACTTCAACTGCTTCTTCCAAAGTGTAAACTTTGTTTGCTTCTACAGCAGCAGCAATGGCTTTTTGACGTTTAGTTAACTTTGCCATGTCTTATAGCTCCACATCCAAGCCCATAGAACGTGCAGAACCAGCAATGGTACGCACACGTGCTTCTAAATCAGCACCAGTTAAATCTGGTTCTTTAGTAGTCGCGATTTCTTCTAATTGAGCACGAGTCAACTTACCAACTTTGTTTTTGTTAGGTACAGCTGAACCCTTTTGAATGCCTGCAGCTTTCTTAAGAAGAATTGCAGCAGGAGGAGTTTTCATGATGAATGTGAACGACTTGTCGTTGTACACAGTGATCACTACAGGAATTGGCAAACCTGGTTCAACTTTTTGTGTAGCAGCATTGAATTCTTTACAGAATGCCATGATGTTAACACCACGTTGACCTAATGCAGGACCAATTGGTGGAGATGGATTCGCTTTACCAGCTGGAACTTGCAGCTTGATATAGCCGTCAATCTTCTTAGCCATTTCAAATTACCTCTGGGTACAAACGCCGCTAGGCTCCCCAATATTTTAAGTAACGATACCGTTACAACAACAATGCCCGATTCATCATAAATCGGGCGTTTTCCAACCACTCAAACTTAAACGGATTTTTCGACTTGACGAAATTCCAGCTCAACCTGAGTAGGTCGATTAAATACATTAATTGTCAACGTTAAACGTGACTTCTCGTATTGAACTTCTTCCACCACGCCTTTAAAGTCGGTGAATGGACCATCAATCACAAGTAATTCTTCGCCTGGCTCAAACATCGTCTTCGGACGAGGTGCTTCACCAGTATTGCGTACACGTGCAAGAATCGCATCAGCTTCTTTTTGCGTAATTGGGGCAGGCTTTTCTGCTGTACCACCAATAAAACCTAAAACTTTTGGACATTCTTTAACAATGTGCCAAGTTTCATCGTTCATTTCCATTTCAACCAATACATAGCCTGGAAAGAACTTACGCTCTGACTTACGTTTCTTACCATCCTTCATTTCTACCACTTCTTCGGTAGGAACAAGGACTTCACCAAAGCTATCGGCAACAGCGCTACGCTGGATTCGATCATTAAGCGAACGCATCACTTGTTTTTCATAACCTGAGTAGGCATGAATAATGTACCAACGTTTCATAGCTCTTTTACCCGATAATTAACTTGATTGCCCAGCCTAACAAATAGTCAAAACACCACAATACAATTGAAGTGACTACAACAACAATCAATACATGCCATGACGTTGTTACAGTTTCCTGTTTAGTAGGCCAAGTGACTCGACGTAACTCAATACGTGAATCTTTAAGCAAACGAACAAAGCCTTTGCCTTGATGGGTGGCGTATAATAAACCTAAAGCCACAACGATACAAGCCAAAATTACCCCAACACGCACCCAAATATCATTGGCTGGTGCCCAATACGCAGGAAGATGCTGATTCACCATCATCGAAGCGATGAATAAAATCAAAGCGATACCCCACAACACGTAGTCTAATGGAGAACTCGATTGAACAACTTCAGCAGAATTATTTCTTTGAGGGATTGGCGCGTCGCTTAATGCGTCACGCGATTTATCATTCGACATTTTTGTACTCGTCGTAGAATTCGCGACTTATTATATGACTAGATTAGCCGACATCAAGCTTTTTTAAAAAAAGTGGCAGGCCAGGAGGGACTCGAACCCCCAACATTCGGTTTTGGAGACCGACGCTCTACCAATTGAACTACTGACCTACAAAACAGAACGAGAGCCAAAGCTCTCGACCTGTTTAACACATTCTATAATTATGCTGTTACTTTAGCAACAACACCCGCACCTACAGTACGACCACCTTCACGGATCGCAAAACGTAGACCTGGGTCCATTGCGATTGGGTGGATTAATTCTACTGACATTTCAACGTTGTCACCTGGCATTACCATTTCAACGCCTTCTTTCA